>CAMCZP010000008.1 GCA_945887855.1 Leptospira interrogans serovar Manilae
GCTAGTTTTTATGCTGGCAGCTCAAGTAATAGCTGAAGGGGAAACTACAACTGCAGCAAATTCTCTTCTCGACGAAACTCCAGACCAAGGGGTTCAAAGAAGAAAGCAAAGAAGAAAAGACTTAAATGAATCCGTAAAGGACTACCAACCGGTATCAATTCCCGATCCCGATTTAGATGTTACGAATTTCTCGTATGTTAGAAATTTTGGTGCTAGCGGAAGAGGAGAATTTTTGAATGTATCTTTCGATTTAGTCAATAAAACTTCTAAATCTAAAGAATACCTTGTCTATGTATTGGCAGCTTACGAATCTGAGGTTCCAGTTGCATATCCCTCCAGTTGGAGGAAAAAAGATCCTCAAAGAAATATATTTTTAGTTCCTTTTCAAAAATTGTCTCCAGAAGTTTTAGATGAAAAAGTAGTTTTAGGAGACACAGCAACCGCAGAACGAGAAGGTCTACGTTATAAATCAGTGTTCAACCAAGCTCCTCTACGAGAATTTGAAAATGAGCCAACTTTAGAAGGATATGATCATTATCTTATAAAAACCCCTGACAAAGCACTGAAAGTAAAAGTTTACGGTTACGAAGCACCTCCTAAATCAGAGCAAATTCTGTCTAATATAGAAGTCAAAAAAGAAGAAACCGATCGTGATGTTCAATATGCTACAGAAAATCATACATACACAATTCAAAATAATAAATATTTTACAACTGTGACAACACATCACTTTTCTAAGTTTAGAGAAAACTATTTATTTTTCAATCGTGCATTGATTCTAGTATTTGATCCTGCTCGTCCAAATTCCAGAAAATTAGTATACAGATCTCTCCAAAAAATTGATGTTATCAAACACAAATAAACAAATTTAAAGAAAGAAATAAAAGCCCGCTTATTTGAGTGGGCTTTTTTATGTACACCTGCCTAATTAGAAAATAAAATTTTACCTTCCTCAAATCTTTTCGTAATCTCTGTTTTTTCTAAGTCTGTGAGTATAATGCCTTCCTGTATATCTTGACGTGCTTCTTCGATCATTACTAAATCTTCGCCTATATTTGCTATTTTGAAATCAGGAAGACCACTCTGTCGAATACCCAATAATTCTCCTGGACCTCTAAGTTTTAAATCTACTTCCGAAAGGTAAAATCCATCCCCGGAGGAGACCATAGCCTCCAGGCGAACTTTGGCGTCTTCTGAATACTTGGAAGAAGTCATGAGTATACAAAAACTATCGAGGTCGCTTCTTCCCACTCTACCTCGCAATTGGTGTAGCTGTGAAATTCCAAATCTATCTGAGTTTTCTACAACTAAAATTGTGGCATTCGGAACATCGATTCCCACTTCAACAACTGTAGTAGTAACCAGTATTTGGATTTCATTTTTCTTAAACCCATCCATAACTTGATCTTTCTCGATGGACTTCATTTTACCATGGAGGAGTCCCACTGAAAATTCACTAAATGTATCTCTCTTAAGTTTTTCATAGGACGAAATACAAGATTCTAAATCTATTTTTTCTGATTCCTCTATCAAGGGGTATACCACAAATGCTTGTCTTCCCTGTGAAATGTACTTCTTGATTGAGCTATAAACATTTTGTCTTTTATCCTCAGTAACCCATTTTGTGAGAATTGGTTTTCTTCCTGCTGGTTTATTTTTAATTAAGATCATCTTTAAATCTCCATAGAGTGTAAGACACAATGTTCTGGGGATTGGAGTTGCTGTCATGGCAAGGATATCGGGGTTCTTTCCTTTGGAGCGTAGAGATTCTCTTTGTTCTACACCAAATTTGTGTTGCTCATCTATTATAACAAGGCCTAGGTCTTTAAAGCTTATATCATCCTGGAAAAGTGTATGTGTTCCTATTGCTAAAAGTGTATCTCCAGATTTTAATCGATCGAGTTTTTCCTTTTTTATCTTTTCTTTATCTTTTCCGAGGAATAGCTCAATTCTTAAAAATGGTGAGTTTTGAAGTAACCCTAGAATAGTTTGGTAGTGCTGGCGGGCTAATATTTCAGTTGGTGCAACCAGACATACTTGGATATTGTTATCTATGTAGTGCAATGCAAAGAGTAGTGCGGTAATAGTTTTTCCTGAGCCAACATCGCCTTGAAGTAAAAAAGCAGCCGGAATATCCCTTTTGGTTTGTTCTTTTAGTTGGGTTAAACCATTTATTTGGTCTTCGGTAAGTTTAAATGGGAGGGAATTTAAAATTTTCTTAGCAGTTATTGATTCAGGCAATGGCCAAAGTATCCGTTTAACTTTTTCTCGTTTTAGTTTCTTAAACTCCATTAATAAAGAGAAGTAGTACAATTCTTCATAGGCAAATCTTCTCTTTGCTTTTAAAAGTGAATCCATAGAAGTAGGAAAATGAATTTCCTCAAATGCCTCTTTCCTTAACATTAAAATCCTTTTTAGTAGTACTTTTTCTGGAAGTACTTCTGGAATTTCTAAATTTCCATTGCTACATTCATCTAGTATCACACGTAGTAAATTTCTGAAACCCTTAGAATCCAAACCATCTTCTTTTAGTGTTTCGGTAGATGGGTATAAAGGAATAATTCTACCTGCATGGGTTAAATCATCCTCTTCTGAATCTAAAACTTCAAATTCAGGATGTACGATTTGCATACCTCTGAAATATTCTAGTTTACCAGTAATTACTAAAAGAGAATTAGATTTAATTATTTTTTTAAAAAACTGAATTCCTTTAAAAAAAACTAGGGAAATTTGTTCTCCTCTTTTAGTCTTAACACTAACTACCAATCTACTTTTTTTTCCATGAGCTAAAAATGAATCAACAACCGTGACTAGGAGTGTAACTGTTTCACCTTCTTTTAGAAAAATTTCATTTGAAAAATTTCTATCTAAATATTTTCTAGGAATGTAATACAAAAGATTAGAAATTGTATTTACTTGAATAGTTGATAAGGATGCTGATTTTTTTGGACCAATCCCTTTTAAAAAACTCACTGGAGAATCAAGAGAAAGCATCATATCCTATATATCTAAAGAATCACGCACTACTTCTTTTGAATCTTTAGATATTCCCATATAACAATATCTACAGCCATAAATATGAACAGGTTTTTTAACTCCCTGTGGTACATTATCATCTATACTTGCATATAAAAATTCACTTTGCTTTAAAGCAGAGCCACAAGCCGGGCAGATTCTAGGACGTGGTACACCTTCTTCCCATTTTCTACCGAATACTTTTTTGGGATCAGCACCTTTAAAAGCTTCTTCTTTTTTCTCCCGCTCTTTGCGTTTGGCATCTAATTCATTTTCTGAGGATTTAAAGAGGAAATTTAAAATAATTCCTACCCCTAAAGCAGTTATAATAACTGTTATTAATGGTATCATATTATTTTTTTAAGTAAGAGTTAATTTTATCAACTATAGGCTGTGGAATTTTAGATCCACTATCTTCCATTCTCTCAATGTACTTTTTAAATGAGTACGAGTGCGAATTGGTATTGATGAGACCTATAAAACAATCAGCTATTGAATTTTCAATAGTCTTACATAATTCTTCATCACTTTGGAGCCTGTTCTCATAGCTATGAAGGAGTTTTCTATTTACACCTCGGCAGACAGATCTATAAAAACCAAATTTAATGAGAGCCATGGAATCAAAATTTCGAATTTTAATATCATAGTCTAATTGATTAAGATTTATGCAATCCACAACTTGAATTGGGTATGAGTGAGAGGTATATTCATAAACCAAGGAATTAATCAATAAATTTTTATAAATATTTAATCTTGAACAGTTCTCAGGATCGCAATCCCCAATCCTACCTGTATCACAATTCATATATATAACAACATCTGTATCTGAATGCTCTAAAGCCTGCCCAAAGTTGACAGATCCCATCATGTCAAAGGCAACTTCATCACCCGAAGATCGAATAATTTCAACAAATCTTTTAAAATCATCAATTCTTCGTCTGGATATGGGTGTTTCTCTGGATCTAAAAAATTTTTTTAATCCATTGAATTCTTTGATAATTGGATGATTTTTAAATCTTAGGATTCCCATTTATTTCCTCAAAAAATCTTCAGCTTTGACATCTGAATTAGGATTTTCATACAAACAGCTTATTTCGTCTGTAGTATCAACCTTTAATAGACAAGCATATTCTGTTCCACGCAATCTCATTAAGTTGATTTGCTTAACTTTTTTCCCATCAATAAAAATTTCTGCAAAAAATCCACCTTCCTGAAATCCATACACAGAATCAACAGATCCAAAATTAGATGGATTTAAAAATACAGTATCTTTCTTTTTTATAATTCCTTGGTCTTCATGCACATGTCCTGAAACAACTAGAGATGGTGAATTATCATCTAAGTATCTTCGAATCCCTTGTGAACCAACATTCCCATATCCAGGAATTTTATCTAAATATCCATACGCTGGATTATGTACTACTGCGATATCAGGCATTTCATCCCTAAAAAAATCTTCTGGTTCGCTAAAGGTGGAACCATTTTTTGTATACTCATGAAATTTTACAGATAATTTTTCCGGAATTCCTGATGTTACAATGGGAGCCCCACCATAGCCTGCAAACTTTAGATCATCAATTTTAAAAGATTTTCTATGAATGTCATATTCATAAAGTTCTGTATATTGAAGATCAATGTCATAATTGCCAGGAAGAAAAATACACCTAGACTTTGCATATTTTTTTACAAGCTTAAAAATTAAGTCGTACTTTTCTTTCATTGTTTTTGCGGCAATGCTAAATAAGTATCTATACTGACCGCATATAAACTGCACTTCCTCAGAATATTTTTTTGGAAATCGTATTACGTGAGTTGCAAAGTCATAAGGAGTTCTATCATCTCCACCTTCTTTTGCAAGTTTATCTAGCTCTTCTTGGGAAGTGCAAAAATCTATAATTCTATCAAAACTATAAAAAGCCTTATAAATAATATCGCCTGACAATAAATATAGATCAGCTTCAGTATTCTGAAATACACTTTTTAAACCACTTAATCCATCATGTATGTCTGTAAGATATATTATTTTCATTTTTTCTTTTTAGGTTGGAATTGGGTTTTATCAATACTGCTAGGAGATACATCATATAAAGAAATAATATTAGACCCAAAGATATCAACCAAAGGTCTTAAAACCACACTAGATCTCAAATAAAGAATTACTTTATTCGATTCCAAATCTACACGGTGAACTTTTACATTATTATTTAAGATTCCAGCTTTTTGAAAATAAAAGTTTAAATTAAGTCTAACTTCATTTTGTAGCCTAGTCAAGCTGAGGATATGGGGATATAAACTCACTAACACTTTTAATAAATAATTTTTATGATATGGAAAAATTCTGGATACAATCTTAACTAGATCTATTTTTTTTCGAGTCTTGTTCCAAATTTTATAATTTGTAACTCTAAATCTTACATTGTTAGATTTAACCCATACAGGGGCTAACTCCACATGGAAAAGTACTTCATGAACTTTAAAAAACTGTGCCAAGGGATAATCGCCTACGTGGTACTCTCCTTTAACAATAAGTTTTCCTTCTCTTGCAAATACATCTAAGTCTAAGAGATTTTCTGACCCTTCTAAAACTTCAATATGGATCAATTCGTTAAGATACCTCATATCTACATCAATCCGAAAATTCTCTTTAGTCTCTTCTACTGCATTGATGAGCACATGAAAAGGATTGAGAACCTTCATGATATCAAAAATATTTTTGTGAAAGTCAGGAAATGCCATATGAGTGATTACTTAGAAAAGGATTCTTCTTCAAGAGAAAAAGTCTATCATTTATTATTGCAAAATTTTTCCAGTAGAGTAATATGCGTATGGGTTTTGGAGTTTAGAATATGAAAATTGGTTTGATTGGTTCTGGTAGTTTTGGTACTGCATTGGGAAGCCTACTTGCAGATAAAGGATATGATGTGCTTCTTTGGACTAGAAATGCAGACCAGGCCGAGAGTATAAACAAGCATCATAAGAACAATAAACATCTCTCCACTCTTGTTTTGCCAGATAAGATGGTTGCTAGCACTAAAATAGAGGAAGTGGTAGCTAACAAAGATTTACTTCTCTTTGCTCCGCCTTCCCATGTAATTTCTGAAATTCTCACTTCAATAAAAGATATTATTCCTGAAAATATTCCGATTGTCTCTGCATCTAAAGGAATTGAAAATGACAGCCTCCGACTAGTATCAGATATTTTTGAGGATATTCTTTCTGAAAAATACCATCCCCATCTAAGCTTTCTTTCAGGACCTAGTTTTGCAAAAGAAATAGTTCAAAAAGTTCCAACAGCAGTTACAATAGCATCTAAAAACCAATTCACTGCAAAGAAAGTTCAGGATATTTTTAGTTTTTCATATTTTAGAACCTATTGGACTTCCGATGTGACGGGTGCAGAAATTGGTGGAGCCATGAAAAATGTTGTGGCAATTGCATCAGGAGTGTGTGATGGAATGGGTTTTGGGCAAAATGCTAGGGCAGCCCTTATCACCAGGGGTCTCAATGAAATCACTCGCTTGGGTGTAAAAATGGGTGCTGATCCAATGACTTTCCTTGGATTGGCAGGTCTGGGTGACTTAGTTCTAACCTGTTGTGGGGATCTTTCCCGAAATAGAACTGTAGGTATCAAGTTGGGGCAGGGCAAGAAGTTAAAAGACATTCTTGAAGAGATGAATGAGGTGGCGGAAGGTGTAAAAACTTCAAAGAGTGCCTACCAACTCTCGAAAAGACTTAGTGTTGAGATGCCTATTACCGAAGAAGTATATAAGATGCTTTATGAAGATAAAGAGCCCGGAGAAGTAGTTCGATATCTAATGGGTCGTGATCTAAAGAGGGAAGGATTACATCACTGATGATTTATATTGTCACAGCACTGGCTGGAGAGGCGATCCCTCTCATAAATGCTTTTAAATTAAAGAAAGATCTATCATTTACTAAGTTTGATTTATTTAAAAATGATGAGATACGATTGATTGTGAGCGGAATAGGGAAAATAAGATCCTCAATTGCAACCACCTACTTACTTGTGAAAAATTCTCCAAGTTCAGATGATAGAATTTTAAATGTAGGAATTTGTGGTTGTGGACTTTCGCAATACAAAACTGGAGAATTTTTTCTAATCAATAAAATTGATGATTTCTCCTCAAAAAAAAGTTTTTATCCGGAAACTATTTTTAAACATTCCATTCCAGAAGAGAGAATTTTAACATTTGATTATCCGGTAAATAAAAAAGATTTTCGTGAACCCCCCCCTTGCTTGGTGGATATGGAATCATCTGGGTTTTATGAAGCTGCAAGTTTACACTTTCATTCGCATAAGATACATCTCTTGAAAGTTATATCAGATCATTTGAAAGGGGAAAAACTAACAGGGTCTTTTGTTCAAGGGCTTATGGAAAAATTGATACCATCCTTAAAGTCTCTCTTAGATGATTCTACAAAAATAATAGAAAAAGATACAAATGTATTAAATGCAGATGATTACCAAGTATTTGAAACTGTGAGTAGCGACCTTAAGCTCAGTACCACACAAAGGTTCCAAGTATTAGATCTCATAAAGGGATATAAAATTCGCAGCGGTGGAGATCTAGATTTTTTAAGAAAATTTGTAAAACAAAAGAAAAATTCTAAAGTAGAAAGTAAAAAAGTTTTTGATGAGATTGTAGATAAGCTTGAAGATGTAATGCAAGAAGATGAATAAGAAATTCATAGCTATTGTTAGAATAATTTCTTATCTAATAAATCTTTTTTAATTTTCTTTGCAATCGATGAAGGAAACTTTTCTTCTAAATCTTCTATACTTGATGTTTGAGTTATAATATTTAAATTTGTATATTCATCTAGATTACATACAATATAAGAAATTACTATATCATGATTTGTGATTGAATGTTTTTTTTCTAAGTAACGTGGTTTATCGTGGATTGACTCTAGATGCTTACGTAACTCACTATTTTTTTCCTTATAGGTATCCCCTAAGTTTTCTCCTATGATTAAAAATGGAGGAGATGCTATGCTTTTGAAAAATCTTCTATTTTTATCAATGTATAAGTGTACTTCATTGTTGGAATTCATAAATAAAAAAAATCTCATTTCCAATTGTAATTTTTTCTTTTCTTTCATTGAAATAGGAATTTTTTCCTGTAGGTTATTGGATAATGCTTTGCATGAACCATTCAAAGGACATATTTTACAATTAGGAATTGGTGTGCAGATAAGAGCTCCAATTTCCATAATAGCCTGGTTATGATCCCCTGGTGAATTTAAGTTTAAAAAAGAATCTGCTAAAATTTGTAATTTATTATGAGATTTTGGTAGTCCAATATTTTCTTTAAATAAGAAAAGTCTACTCAATACTCTTTTTACATTTCCATCTAGAACAGCATATGGTAGATCAAAAGCAATAGATAGAATTGCTCTTGCTGTGTAGGGTCCAATTCCAGGTACTTTTAGCAGTTCATCTAAATTTTTTGGAAAGGTGGATGAATGGTTCAGCTCTAGGTAGATAGCACCTTTTCTAAGATTTTTTGCTCTGGTATAGTAACCCAAGCCTTTCCATAAGGAAACAACTTTGTCTTCATCTACTTTTGCTAAGGAATTAAGATCTGGTAGTTCTTTAGTAAATTGGTAGTATGATCCAAGCATTGCATTGACTCTAGTTTGCTGGAGCATAACTTCGCTTACCCAAATATTATAAGGATTTTTATCTAATCTAAATGGTAGATTTCTTTTATTTTTCAAATACCATTTTAGTAAATTATCTTGAGGACTAAGTGTCATACTTTATAAAGTTTTCAATATTTCGTTTCCATTGTTTATAAGTAATCCTTGAAATTGCACTTTCTTTTTTTAAGAGATCAAATTCATTTTCTGAAAGGTTTAATATAGAATTTTCATCTTTTCTAAAAAGTTCTAAAGGCTCAAAATCATTAATCTTAGAATATTTATTATTTTTTTCTGCTTTTATATTCCAAGGGCAAACCTCTTGGCATATATCACAACCATAGACCCATCCTTTTAAATTAGATGATATGTGTTCAGGTATGAAATCCTCTTTATCTTCTATGGTAGCATGAGAAATACAGAGGCTAGCATTGATTTTATAAGGTTCAAATAAAGCATTTGTAGGACAGGCATCTATACATTTTGTACATTTTCCACAACGATCTATTCCAACATTCGTGGGAGTTAAATTGAAATCAGTTAAAATCACGGATAAAAAAAAGTAAGATCCTTTTTCAGTGGAAATCAAGTTAGTATTTTTTCCAATCCAGCCTAATCCTGCATTTGCAGATAATACTTTTTCACTTATGGGTAGCGTATCAACACTTTGCCTAAAATTATTTTGTGGGTATAAATCTTTTAAATAGGATATTATTTTTTTTCCCATTGATCGTAAAACTTTATGATAATCTTTTCCAGAGGCATATCTTGAAATTTTAAACTTAAATTTCCCAAGTGTTGATTTATAGTTAATAGAATTATAAATCACTCCCAAGCAGATTGCAGATACTGGTATGAAACCAAGATTTGAAAAATCTAATCTAATATTTTGATGCAAAGGAAACCATTTCATTGAGCCGTAATAACCTTTATCCACAAAATCTATAAAATTATTTTTATCTTTAGGGGGTATGATTGCTTTTGTAATTCCAAACAAATCAAAACCAACTTCTTTACTTTTAATTTCGAGTGTTTTTGTATCCAAAATTACTATTGAAAGGACTGAAGAGCAGGTTCTTTATCTTGGAAAATATCTATTTTTTTCTCAACTGTAAAATGTTGGAAGAGGAGGGTCTTTTTTTTATCAACAATTACTTTAAGTTTACTGGAGTTTTGATTGAGCCTGTTGTTAATATTAAAAATAAGTGCAAAACCAGAAGAATCAATATGGTTTGAATTTCTAAAATCTAATATTATTTTTGTTACTCCAGAATCTATACATGAATTTATAATTTCTTTAAATTCAGTAACTGTATACAACCCTAATTCCCCTTCTATTTCAAAATAGTGGATCCCATTGATAATTTCTTTATTGACTTTCATATATTTACAACCACTCAGATTTACTTATGATATGTTTTTCTTGCAATTTTTAAGGTATTTTCTAGATCGGAAAGCTTTTTTTTAAATGATTTACTTTTTATTATCGATTCATAAGAATTATAGTTATTAAAATTTCGTTTATTTTGTTCATTTAAATATGATATAATCTCTTTGCCTTTATTATAAAATCTATCCTTATTATTAAGTAAATCTATTAGGGAGTACTTTAGCATGATTGTTTCTTCTAATAATCGAAATGCAGTTCTCTCATAATGTAGTCTCATAAATGGAGTAGGATTTATTAATATGTTTTCAAACAACATTGCACCATAACTAAAGGTAAAGACTGAATGAAGTATTGCGTAAATATTTCTAAGTGATTGTCTCCATGGAGAATAAAAAACTATCTCATCATTATTAGGTTTAATTAATTTATATTTTTTTAGAATTAAATTAAGGTGATGATGTGAATTTTCATGAATAAGATCATCTACTGAGTCAAAAAGATCTCTATCTATTACATTAATATAAGAAATTCCTAATTCAGTAAAGTGGCTGTAACTAACAAGATCAGGAGATGATACAATTACAACTGATTTTGTTAATGTTTTATAAAGCATATATCCATATTTCCAGTTTAACGATAGTTCAATTTCTGCTTTTTTCATTTGATCTATTTTATGTCTTGGAGTTGGTTTTTTTACTAATTTAGTATATAAACCAAGTCTGGAAGGTTTACCAGTTGATTTATAATAATTTTTGTGACTATTGTCATTACTATAATAATCACTTAAGTTTGATAAAGATTGATCATTTTCTTTCTTAAGAAAAATTATTAAATTTAGTAAGGAATTTTTGCTGAGTTCATTACTTTCAATATTATAAAATCGAAAATCTTCCTCTCGAAAATTTTGTTTTACGGTGAATAATAAATCTTTTTTAAAATTTTCTAATTCAGAAAAATCATTTGATTGGATGATTTTTAATCTATTTATAACATCGATAAAAAAGTCTCTTTCATAATAATTTATAAGCCAATTTTCCATTCCAGCTAAGCTTTTCAGAGAACTATATTTTTTAAATATAGTACCTTCATTTTTATTGAAATGAACTGGAGAGATCGATATAAAATCTTTTTTAAGATTTAAAAAAAAATCATTTTTTATTTTATTTAAGGAGTTAATGGTGAACATTAGTATTTATTTTTATAAATATTTGATATAAACTAATCTTAATAAAAAACTTAAGGGATTGATTATTCCTGAATCTTTAAGTTTAACTATATTATCTTTATTTAAAAAAATAAATGTGGGGAATTCAGATATATTGTACATAGAAGAAATATTTTCATTTAGTAATCCTAAAGGATAGGGGATGGATTGTTGTGATAGATAACTGCTTAGTGATTCTTTATTTTCTCCTTCTTCTAAAGATATGAAATTAATATTTAATGCAGATGCTATTGAATAGTTATATCCAATTATATATGAATTAGCTTTGCATATTGTACACCACGTTGCCCAAATATATATAACAGTAGGTATGCTTTCCTTTTTTATTTTATCTTCGTTGATTAAAAATTCAATTTTTCCTATACCTGAAGTAGATAATATTTTCTTTGTTTTAAAAATTCCTAATGAAAAACTGAAAACTATAAAAAGTAATATGATAGATAGATTTTTAAAAAACTCACTTTTAAATAAATAGTTTAATTTCATTAAAATTGTAACCACTCATATTTTAACTCGATATGCATTAGTCCTAGGATAATGAGTATCCAGAGTAATCCTGAAAATAGAACACTAAAATCTGTAAGTATTGCTTTTGTAGGATTATGACCCATATTTTTAATATAAGTGATATAAAGGCTTCTGAAAATTGCATAGACTACAATAGGAATTGTAATAAACATTTTATCAGTGCCAAGGTGCTGCTTCGTCTCAG
Organism: Leptospira interrogans serovar Manilae; assembly: GCA_945887855.1. Classification (GTDB taxonomy): domain Bacteria; phylum Spirochaetota; class Leptospiria; order Leptospirales; family Leptospiraceae; genus JACKPB01. The sequence continues at coordinate 12,007 of CAMCZP010000008.1, forward strand.
GGCTAACTGTATACAACACATAACTCATAAGGGTCATAGTAGAAGAAATGCCCATCATTAAATCTAAATATACAACTGAGTATTCCTGAAGAATTTTTCTATGAGAACCGGCTTCCCCTTCAAGTAAAATCAATTCTCCTCTACGTTTACTAAATCCCCAAAATAAAGATAGCATAAATGTACATAACAAAAGCCAAGAAGAAAATCTTACATTTACAATAATAGCTCCTGCAATCGCTCTTAATACAAATCCAATACTAATAGACATTACATCTAAAATTACTAAATGCTTGAGGTACTTGCTATATGCTAGATTAAATAAAAAATAAAATATAACTATAAAAAAGAATTTTGGATTTAAATAGTAAGACAAAGCAAAAGTAGTACATAAAATAAATACTGTTAAAAAGAGAACAAATGAAGGATCTACCGCACCGGATGCTAACGGTCTATTTTTCTTCTCTGGATGTAATGCATCTTCTTTTCTATCGAGATAATCATTGAAAATGTATTGACAGCTTGCAACTAGTGAAAAAAGAAAAAAACCAATAATCACATTAACTAAAAGATCAATATCATTGATCTTTTTAGCAAAAATGATACCAGCAAATAATATAGTATTTTTTATCCACTGATGAATCCTCATCAGAATGATATAGTTATAAAACATATATTAATCCTGGTACTTATTAGTTCTTTTTGTGGATCTAATTTTAAATTCTACTTGAGTGACCTTTTCTAGTTTTTTTTCAAGATTAATAATTAATTTAGGATTGTTTCCAATGGACTCCATTTCTAAGGCTCTACCTATGACTATTTTTCCGGGATATATATCATCTGTTCTAAGAGTTTTTAATAGTTCTGTGAGATCTATGCTGTCTAGTATAAATGATTTTTCATATAAGATCTGACCTTTTTCATTGTATACTTTAAGATCTTTAAACTGAAACCTAGCTTTTGGTTGATGGATCGGAGAAATATAGATTGTTTCCAAATTTCTGGGTTGGGGAAAAACAAATTTTTTAGTATCCCAATTTTCTTCACCTTGCGTTGTTAATGAAATCTCATTTTCTGTAGGTGTGGATACTTTATCTTCACTTGTTTGAATTCCTATGTAGTCTGCCTTTAAAGGCCTACCATCCATATATTTTTTAAACAAAGTCCCACCTGAAATCCCTAATATAATTAATAAAATAATGGATTGGAAGATGACTCTTTTCTTGAAAGTATCAATTGGATTTTCAAAATGAATTTTCATTTCACTTTCTAATTTATATAATGATTCAGATAATGTACTTTCTAATTTTAAAATATTTTCTTCGTCATTATCTTCAAGATTGATGCTATTTTTTAAAGATATAAAGATATTTACTAAAGCTTGGTCTTTGATTCGTTCGCTGATACGGGAGTCAGAGTCTATTGCTAGGGTTTTCTCCTCTCCATGGTATTCCAATAGTAAATTATAAATATCTATAAATAATGCTTTTGATAGCAATATAGCATCTTCATTTTTAGAATTACTAGTGCAGATTTCAATTGTTTCTAGTCTAGAATAACATTTCTCCAAGGATGATTCAAAGATTTTCTTTTTGCTTCTAATTGATTTAATCGATTCATCTTCAATTGGTTTTTTAAAGTTAATTTTTAAATAGTCTTTCCAGATCATTATAGTTTTCTCCTGAGTTCTCTTATGAAAGTATCAGCCCAATAGTTTATCCAATGAGTTAGGCCTGTTCCTGAGTATCTTTTTGAAAGTTCTTGATATCTCAGTATTTCATCTTCACTGAGGCCAACTCTATGAGAATTTTCCTCTGTTTCAATTAGTATTCTTTGTCGTTTAGACCTAATATCTAAAATTCTCACTTCAATATACTCCCATCCGAGCTGCTTAATTGCTTCATATCTTCTATAGCCAGCTATCAAATGATTATCCATATCAATTAGAATTGGATTCAGAAGTCCCACATTACGAATTGACTCCCTAAGCCCATCTAGATCTCCTGTGGACTTTCTAATTCTATTTGTGAGAATGATATCAGTAACTCTTACTTTCATATAAATCAAGGTCAATATTCAGCTAATATCGATCTCTGTCTCTCAAAATAACCTTAAAAACTATCCATTGCTTTTTTCAGAGGGAATAATTTTTTTATCAATAAACCCCCATCTTATTTTTCTAATGGTTCTATTCTGCTTTTAGATTAGATTATTCAAAAAAATCCCCATTTCTCAATTCGAGAGGACTTTTTTGAGATAGAAATAAATTAAAAAAATAAGATCTAAAATTCTTAATATATACCTTGACAATTTTAAATCATTAAACAATATTCCCTTCTTATGAAACATGTTGTAATTACCCTTACATATATTATGCCAATGGAAGAGATTGATAAGTTTTTAATTGAGCATAGAGCATTTTTAGATCTTGGATATGAAAAAGGGATGCTATTGGCTTCAGGTCCCCAAAATCCCAGAGAGGGAGGTATTGTACTTGCAAGGGGAGAAACCATAGAAGAAATAAAAGAATTTTGTAAAAACGATCCATTTTATAAGAATAAATGTGCAGAATATAAATTTACAGAATATATACCAGTAAAGTACCAGAAAGACTTTAAGTCTTGGTTTCTACCTAACTCATAAAACAAATCAATTGACGTTTATGTTTTTAAAAAAATTCTTGTAGAAACGACAATTACGATAATCTCAATTAAATTTCCTTAAAATCAATGATAGTTAAATAGTTGTTGGCTGTTAGGCTTGAGATCTCTTCCTTTAGGATTGTCTAATCATTTTTAGAGGTATATATGTCTCTCAAAGACTTTATTTTTACATCCGAATCCGTTTCTGAAGGTCATCCAGATAAAATTTGTGATCAAATCTCAGATGCAATCTTAGATTCTTATCTCCAACAGGATCCCAAATCTAGGGTAGCATGTGAAACCCTAGTGACCACAAATTTAGTAGTCATTGCTGGTGAAATTACAAGCTCAGGTAAAGTTGATACATCAGAAGTCGCCCGGGATGTCATAAGAAAGATTGGTTACAATGATATCAATATGTACTTTGATGCAGATTTTGCTGTAGTTTCCAGTCATGTCCACAGACAAAGCCCCGACATTGCTCAGGGTGTAAATGAGGGGGAAGGGCTTCACAAAGAACAGGGTGCAGGGGATCAGGGTTTGATGTTTGGTTTTGCAATTGATGATACCCCTGAACTGATGCCAGCACCCATATTTTATTCTCATAAACTATTAGAAAATTTATCTTCTCTGCGCCATTCAAAGAAATTAACATTTTTACGACCCGATGCCAAATCCCAAGTTACTTTCGTCTACAAAGACAATAAACCAGTGAGTGTAGATACAGTTGTTCTTTCTACCCAGCACACTCCAGATGTTTCTCACAAGCAACTGGAGGAGTCTGTAATTGAAGAATGCATAAAAAAAGTTATCCCACAAAATTTTTTAGGAAATACTAAATTCTTTATCAACCCAACCGGTAACTTCGTAATTGGCGGACCTCATGGAGACACCGGCCTTACTGGAAGAAAAATCATAGTAGATACATATGGTGGAATGGGTCGACACGGTGGAGGTGCCTTCTCTGGAAAGGATCCATCTAAAGTTGATAGATCGGCTGCATACATGGGAAGATACATTGCAAAAAATGTGGTAGCTAGTGGACTAGCGAAACAGTGTGAAGTTCAGCTTGCTTATGCCATAGGTGTAGCTCAACCTGTATCTGTATTGGTAGATACCTTTGGGACTAATTCTATCCCCGAAGATGAAATCGTTAAAAGAGTTATTCACACCTTTAAATTAACCCCAAGAGGAATTATTGAAAGCCTACAGCTCTTAGACAAAGATCGAAAATATCTTGATACAGCTTCTTACGGTCATTTTGGAAGGACTGGAAAAACATTTACATGGGAGAAGACTGACAAAGTCGACGCTCTAAAAGGATAAATTATGGGATCAGTATCAGCACCAGGATCGCCTCAACTCAAAGCAACCAGAGATGGATATGGAGATGCTCTAGTTGAGCTTGGAGAATCAAAGAAAAATATAGTCGTATTGGATGCTGATCTCTCTGGTTCTACCAAAACTAATGGATTTAGAAAAAAATTTCCAGAAAGGTTTATAAATGTTGGCGTAGCAGAGCAAAACTTGGTAGGTCACGCTGCAGGGTTAGCTCTATCTGGACTGGTTCCTTTCGCTTCTTCTTTTGCAATGTTTTTATCTGGCAGAGCCTGGGAGGTTGTTCGTAACAGTGTTGCATATCCATCTCTCAATGTTAAGCTGGTCTCTTCCCATGGAGGAATTACAGTGGGAGAAGATGGAGCATCTCACCAATGCATTGAAGATTTTGCCCTCATGAGAGTTATTCCGGGGATGACTGTGATCTGTCCTTCAGACTATTTTGAGACCAAGCAAGTTATCCATGCGATCTATGAATACAAAGGACCCGTCTATGTCCGTGTAGGTAGGCCAGCAATCCCTATTCTCGAAAGATCTAATTATGAATTTAAAATAGGTAAAGCAGAAGTACGCAGGGAAGGAAGGGACGCTACAATTATTTCCTGTGGAATTATGTCTATCGAGGCGGAAAAAGCTGTTAAAATCTTGGAATCCAAAGGTATCTCTGTAACCTTTTTAAATATGGCTACTATCAAACCGCTAGATTCAGAAGCTATTCTAAGGGCAGCAAGACTAACTGGATTGGTCGTAACATGTGAAGAGCATAACACCATTGGTGGTTTGGGATCTGCTGTGTCTGAATTGTTATCAGAAGAATTTCCTGTGCCTGTTTTAAAAGTAGGAATGAAAGACCAATTTGGAAAGTCAGGTACCTGGCAGGAATTGATGGATTATTTTGAAATGAGAGATGTGAACATAGTAGCTGCAGTTGAGAGAGGGCTAAAGTTAAAGAAATAGAAAAATATGTTCTTTAAAAAAGGATTTCTTCCATAGATTGCACAGATGGCTCCTTTTTAATAAGAGAAAAATAACTTTTTACTATTTTTTTTAATTTAAAAATTATATGATTGAACTTTTAAGGATTTTTTTTTAGTAAGATTATTAAAGCAATAAATAAATATCTATAAGATTGATAAGATTTCTCTTGGAAAAGCTTACCTTTACCTAATTTTATTTATACCTAATAGAGAAGAATTTTCTCAATTGGTTCACAAAAAAAGTTAACGTAAGGATTTTGCTAATTTTTATTTTAGCTATCTTTGATAAAGTTTTAGGTATTCAAAAATGATTTTTTGATTTATTTATTTAAAAATAATAAAGATTGGTTAAAAATTAAAAAATTCATTTTAGGAATCTGCTCTATATTCTCAGCTAATGTTCCGAAAACTATAGTGAAGAGTCTAGAGCCTAAAAAAAAGAATCTTACTACTTGAATTTTTACCTAGGTTTATAGATATGGATAAGTGTAATGAAATTTTATAGTAATTTCGTAAATAGAATGAAGGAGAGTTTCTAATGAAGTTAAAGAACACACTGCTTATGATGCTGATCATGATTGTTTCAGCTTCATATGTTGGCGCTCAAGACAAAACCACCGCAGTGGAGCCTCTAGAGAGAGTGACCCTTGAGGATTTTGAAATGGCGGAAGACTGGAAAGCTAAATCAACCAGTCCTCTTGGTGAGACCAAAACTCTGAAGATGATTCAGAGGGGATTGATTAAGGATGTGTTTGATGAAAGTTCTACTCCCGATGCATATGATGTAAAAACAGGCACATACTCTGATGCTAAGCAAGAAGAGAGAGTCGGTAAAAATCATATTCTCGGTGTTAAAACTTATTTCGCAAGCAGAGGCTTTGATAGAGTTGAAGTTGCCCCTCCTCAAGAGTATATCATCAAGGGAAAAGCGCGTCAGGTTTCTGTCTGGGTCTTAGGGCGTAAATATAGACATACTCTATTTGCGAAATTTAGGGATTACAAAGGAAACACTCATAACATTCGATTGGGTAGATTAGATTTCTTTGGATGGAGAAAGTTAACAGCTCCAATTCCTGGGTTTGTTCCACAGAGCTCAAGATTCTCTATTTTAGATAAAAATATCCGCTTTGTATCTCTTTTTGTTACAAGCGATGCAGCAGAACCTGCGGGTGATTTTTATTTCTATGTAGATGACCTAGAAATAAAAACTGATAAACAAGAGTCAGTCTATCCCGGATTTGAATTGAAAGACAATTGGTAGATCGGATAGGAATTTACGAGGTAATATAATGAAAAGAAATAGAGTATTCATAGCATTTTTTGCTGTCCTAGCCCTAGCGATTAGCTTTACTGGCTTTGCATTTGCAGAAAAAAAACATGATTCATCCTCAATAGGTGTGGATGTTTCCATCAAAGAATTTCGTGCAGTTACTTTAGAAAGTTGGGATGAAAGTGTATGGGAAGTATTTACTGATAAAGATAATATTAACTATACAACATATCCTTCTACCCCTGGAGCTGAAAAATATAATCCTGATTTGCCACCAACAGCACAAGCTTACAGACAAGTAAAGTTATTGGCTGGTGGATATCCTAAGGATATAAAATATCTTGATAATAAAGCAGATAAGGCAAATTTAAAAGTCTTAGGTGTTAAATATCAATTTACATATCCCGGAAACAATGAAGTAACAATTCGTCCACCAAGAGAAGATAAATATAAAATCACAAGAAGAAGAGATTATATTTCTGATAACGCACTCACAAGGGACGAGTCTAAAAAAACTCCTGAAAAAAGAGATCCAAAAGCTACACCTAACACTTACGAAATCTATGGTATTGAGTTTCCTGGTCATGTAAGACATATTTCTGTATGGGTATGTTCTAGAGGTCAAGATTATGATTTAGAAGGTTGGGTAGAAGATTACATGGGTAATACTCATATAATCAAATTTGGTCATACTGACTTTGTGGGCTGGAGACCAATGTCTTCACAACTTAAAAGTGTACCACAATCTGTAAATGCATACCCATCTACTAGAACTGCAGTATTTAAACAATTTAAACTTAGATCAAACCCTAGATCAGGTGGTGATGCAGTTGTATTGTTTTTTGATGAGTTAAGAGTGTTGACAGATACATTTGAAAATCACTTCGATGGTGCGGATTTAGACTTTGACAAAGAAGATTGTGAAAACAAGAATCGAATTGAAAAAGCTCTTAAAGATCCATTTAGACCTTCAAAAGATTGTAAATAAGAACCCTCTTTCACAAGATGTTATTAGATCAAAGTAAACCCCAGAATTTCTGGGGTTTTTTTGTTTTTATACCTAATATGACTTTTTGTAGTTACGATGGAAAAGAATCTTTTCTACTTTACTAAATATTCTCACTGAAAACGATTGTATTAGTGGGAGTTAACACTCTCTTTTCCTTATAAAATAAATCCCTCTCAATAAAAAAATGGAGTTCTTCAAATGACTCAAGAGTCTGTACTAGCAAAAGATAAAGAAATTCATAATGAATTACAAAAGCTTACAACACTATTTAACGAAGAAATATATACTAGAATCACAATAGATAATATCCCTGTTGCTAAATTGAAAATTTATGATGAAATAGTTCAATACTATACTTCTATAAACAAGTTAGACGAAGCAAATCAATTAGTTAGAGAGCATTTAGAAGTGCATCCTGAAAGTGTTTCTGCTAGATATATCACAGGCACGATTTCTTTGATTCAGGAAAAAATTGAAGACTTCTCTTATTTAAAATCTTTATTAGAACAGTTAAAAAATAATAATAAATGGGCAATTGTAGAATATATTTCAGATCATATATTGCAGTATGGTGAGCAAAGAATAGCTCTAAAATCTAAGGCGGAAGCTCTAGAGAAATTGCATAAAAATAAAGAACTTAAACCTGTTCTAGAAAAGCTTGCAAAAAATGATCGAAAAAACCCTGAAATTGCTAAAAAGTATGGTCTTATAATTCTAGAAGAAGATAAACCTAAAGCTGTTTCTTATCTTAAACAAGCGGCAGAATCCTTTGCGAGAGCTAAGGATTATCTACAGTTAGAAGAAATTTGGGAACCAATTGTTGTAAATAATTTTGAAGATTTGCCCTTCTTTGAAAGAATTGAGAGAATTCTTTTGGCAAATAAAGAAAGAGCTAGGGTGGGCTATCTACTTCCTAAGCTAATGGAAACATATAAGCAATTAGAAGATTACGACAAAACGATTTTCTTTTTAAAAAAGATTTTAGACAATGATCCCTTTGCAACCAAATACAGATCAGAATTGATTAAATGCTATAAAATAAAATACTCCGGACATTCTCTATTGGATGAGTTTTTAAAAATGTCTGAAATTGGTAATACAAAGAAACCGATCAAAGCTTGTATTTTAAATTTTGAACGAAATATTGTTTTTGATACAAATAATTATGTAATGCATAGGACTTGGGGTGTAGGAAAAATAAAATCTATTAGTAGTACGAGTGACTCAATTATAGTAGATTTTATGAATAAAAAAGATCATAAATTGTCTATTCAAATGGCTATTACTAGTTTAAAGCCTCTTCAAAAAGAGCATTTATGGGTTAAGGTATATGAAAACCCAGATGAAATCCATAGGTTATTCAGTGAGGATGTTCCTAGCTTCATGGTAGAACTTCTCACATCAAATGAGAATATTATGACTTTGAATGATATCAAAGCAGAAATAGTAGGTAAGTTTATTAAAAAACCTGAAGATTGGTCGAAATGGTGGAATAAAGCAAAGCAATCCTTAAAAAAAGATCCAAGAATTGGATTTAATCCCAAAAAAAAGGATGAAGTACATTACCGTCAAAAACCAATTTCACGTACAGAAGTTCTAACCGAAAAATTCAATGCACACACTGATATTAATAAGAAACTAGATGTAGCTTTAGAGACATTAGAACCCACTGTAATACAAGATGCATATGGTTCAGTAGAAACATGTCTTCATTACTATTATGAAGAGGAAGAAGCAAAAGATGTCATACGAAAAATAGTAGCATTTATTTTCTTAGATATGGCTCGATCAAAAATTGATAAAGAGGAAGAGTTTCCAAGACATTTAAAACAAGATGATATCAGTGCTATAATTAGAGTTTTAAAGAAAGAGGAGATTGCTCAAATTTCTAAGCAATTAACTAATATTGAAGTAAAAAAATATTTTGTTAATTTAATCAAAAAAGCTCATAAAGATTATACAGATATTTTTATAGGAATGTTGTTTGAAGTTCCTGTAAAAGTTAATAAATACGTTTTTACAGTTTTAGTGAATGAAGAAAAGTATTCTGAATTAAATTTATTTATTGAAACTGCAATGAATAAGTCAAAAGATAATCCTGAAATTTTTCTGTGGGTTGCAAAGTCAATATTAACAGGTACATGGAGCTACTCTTGGATGAGTGTCTCTGAAAAAGACCTGGTGTTACGAGTATTTAGGATTCTCAAGCCTCTAGGAAAAATAGAAGAAAAAGGTACAAAATTAAAAAATTTAGCCTCAGATCTTCTTTTTAGCAATGATGCTAGTATCTTACTAAAAATACTAAATGAAACAGATGAGGATTTTATTCGAAAAGTATATGCACTCTATAAAGAAGTGCCTTATATTAGCGATTTAGAAAAAGAAAAGTTTCTTAAATTAATCAATAAATTAAAACCTGATTTTACTTGGAGCCAGGTGCTTTCTGGAAATGAAGAAATTCTAGAAGACCAACTTATTTCCTTACCTGCAAATGTTATTTTAGTAACTCAAAATGGTTTTAATCGAAAAAAAGAGGTTTTTGATCATATTGTAAATGTTGAAATGATTGAAAATTCTAAGGATATTGGAGAAGCACAAGAGAAAGGTGATCTTAGGGAAAATGCAGAATACAAAGCTGCCATGGAACGACAAACACAACTCCAAGCAGAAGTTACTAAGATGGATATGGAATTGCGAAATGCTAAAATAATTGATCTCTCTAAGGTATCTACCGAAAAAACTACAATTGGATGTAAGGTAAAAGTTAGAAATCTAGACTCAGAGGAGACAACTGAATTTACCATCCTTGGACCTTGGGATGCAGATACAGAAAAGAAAATTATTAGTTACCAATCTCCAATGGGCAAAGCCTTAATAAATAAAAAAGTGGGAGAAAAAACCAGTATGGACTTTGATAATAGTCATGTGAACTTTGAAATTCTCTCAATTGGTAAGTATATTTCTGAAAGTTAACTTAGTAAAATAATTTAGAAAATAGAAAAACTCTAGAATTTTAGTATCTAAACTAAAATTCTAGGTTTGAATAAATCCACCCAGTACTCTAAATGAGTCCAAGAAAAGATGAACCAACTCTAAATATCCAAATTTTTATTTATCTTTTCATTTAAAAACTATTCAAAGGAACAATAATTATGTCTTTTCCTATAATATACCGATTCTATATTTTGAAACTATATGCTATCAATATGTTTAAATAAAATCCCATCTAAATTAAAAAGGTTAATTCTATCATTTGGAATTTTATTATTTAGTTGTGTGGTATCTTCAAATGGAGTGAAGGAAGACTTTAAGAAACCATTAGAACCAAATCTCCATCCTGATGAAATTTGGAAGGATATAGAACCAAATGAGAATAAAGGGATGGAATCAGAATTACTTTATAAGCAGCTCTCATATGAGTCTAGAAAGTCACAAAGAAGAGTATATCAACTGGTTTTTCCAAAAGATGATAGTGCATTAGTTGCAATCACATCCTTTCGAATTTCTCACTATAGTTTACCTGATCTATTAGAAACTGAATTTTTAGAACCGAGAAATATAATCCCAGGAGGCTTCACGGGGATTTCAATCTCCAATGATGGACGAGAAATTTTAGTGGGGGCATCATGGGAAAACTCTGCATATCTTCTAGATTGGTCTGGAAATAAAATTCGTAAATTCTCCTGTAAAGAACCTTTTGCTTATCCAGAGGATGTTAAATTTTCTTCAGATAATAAATCTGTTTATATTTCATGTTTTCAATTTGTGAAAGATAAGAAATATTTAGCAAATTATAAGGTGACAGGAGAGGAAATTTCCTTTTCAGAAATGAAGTACACTCATTTAGAAATTTTAAAAGATTACCTTTTTTATTTTTCTCCAAAGGAAATGCTCATGAAAGATTTTACATCAGGTAAGAATTTTATTTTAAAATTTCCATACCTTGTTCAGTCTTACACTTTTTTTGATGAGAAAGAATGGGTTACAGGGTCAGATGGACAATGGACTTTCTGGAGTATGGCAGGGACTAAGGTAATCAAAAAATCATCATTCATAGCGAAAGAGACAGGTTTTAATGGGGAAGACTATAAATTAGACAATGATTATCGAAACTATGCATCCCTGAGCCCATCAGGAAAATATTTATTAACTGGAGGACTTAAGGGAGCATATATATGGAATAGAAGTGGGGAGTTACAAAAAAAATTAACAGGACATTCTAGAAATGTTAGTGCTGTAGCATTTTCTCAAGATGGAAATTATATAGTTACAGCAAGTCCCGATAAATTAATATTGTGGGGAAAAGAATCATTTGAACCAAATCTTGAATAACTTTACTTTCATTACTAAATAAGGAAAGATTTATTTAAGGAGATTAAAAGTTCCTTAGGTTTCAATTCAAAATCAGCAATTCCAAAAGATGTTTCAGGATTGAGTTTTGAATATTCTGGATCATTAAAATCAGTAAGTGTCCATATAAAAAATGGAATCTCTCGCTGTCTGGAAAATTCATATATACTTCTGTATAATCTACCAATTTCTGACTGGCTTAGTTTAACCCACAAAGGACAAATTCCAAATTCAGTAATCCAGTGTGGTTTAGAAATATCAGAGTAAAAATTTAGATATCCATCAATTGCTTTCTTAATTTCAGATTCGTAGTGATCTACTTTATTGAGTGAAAAATAGCACGCAGGGATATAAGGATGAAAATTATAAATATCTATATAATCATCTATTCCTAAATCTAAGCAGTTTCGTAAAAAATTTATTTTTTGAAATGGTGCATAGGAGTGTAAATCATCACTCATGATGCCACCTAATAAAATAATTGAGTTTGGAGATATTTTTTTGATAAGAGGAGTAGTTTCTTTTACTAATTTGAAGTAATCATTTGGATTTGGTTTTTTTATCCAAAATCGTAATGTATTTGCTTCATTCCAAATTTCCCAATATTGAATATAATTTTTGAACTGTATAACATTTTTTTCTACATATAATAAGTAATTTTCTATATCATCTAATGGATTTTTATATTTTAAACTTGGATAAACACAGTTTATCATAGTTCCTGGAACTAAGCCAGTTAAGAGTCCTAAAATTTTAATTCCTACTTTATGAACTTCAGTAATAAAAAATGATAAAATATCTTCAGAAGTTGGTTTAAAGAAGTTTAATTCAAGCCTGATCCATTCTACTTGAATTGACTGGAGTAGTTCAATATATTTTTTTAATGATTCTTTATTTTCATGTTTAATAACTACGTTTATACCAAATCCGGGATGTACATTACTCATTTAATTTCTCTATCAATAATCATTTGAATTATTTCAAAAACTTCTTTTTCATCCCAAGGTTTCTTAATATATTTAATGATATTTGCTTTAATAACTAAATTTTCTATATTATCATGAGATGATAATATAATTTTATATACATTAGGAAATAATTCATTAATATTAAGTAAAAAAATTTCTGCAGTTTCTTTTCCTAAATTATAGTCACTAAATAAAATAATTTTATTAAATTTATTATAGTTTTCATGGATTAATTTTTCTGCATCTATAAAATTTCTACAAACAGAATAAGATATAGAGTCGCCAAATTTTTTTTGAATTTGTGCTCGCAAGGCTAAAGATATAAGAACTTCATCTTCTACAAAGAGAATATTAATAGTATTTGATTTCATAAGATATAATTAATTATAAATCTCCGAATAGCCCTTGTATTAATAATAAGAAGAACTATTTAAAACTGTCTATTTGATTTTTATTTCTTTTGAGTTATAATTATAATTTACCTTTATTAAAGAGCAAAAATCCTCATCTCCTAAGGATAATGACAATCCTGAATTATAGATACTCTTTAGGGTAAATGCTAATGGAAGGGTAGTATTAGTTTGATTTGCCAATGAAAGAGCATGGTTTAAATCTTTATTCATATTTTTGAGTGAAAAATGAGTAGAGTAATCATTTTCTAAAATATATTTAAGTTTAAAATCTGAAATACCTGATTTAGCAGCTGAATTTGATATTACTTCGCTTAGAATATCTTTATCAACACCTATATTTTCAGCTAAAATAAGTCCTTCCATATAAGATTGGAGTATAATAGCTTGCATCATATTCAGAGCAATTTTAGTTTTTTGACCCATTCCAACTTTTCCACAATGTATGATTTTTCTACCTGTATATTTCCAAATAAAATCACATGCTTCAATTTCAGTATTAGAATCGGATCCCACCATGAATACAATCTGTCCTGTTTCGCTAGCTATTTTGGAGCCTGTCATTGGAGAGTCTAAAAAGATATTTCCTTTTTTTCTATAATCATTATTTATTAATTCTGTTAATTCTGGCGATGTAGTTCCAAAATCTAAAAGATACCCATTTGAAATACTTGAAATTTTTTCATAAATATCTGATACAACTTTATCTTCTGTCAGACATAGAATTGTATGAGAACAATTCTCAGTAACATTAAGTAGAGAATCTGTTATTTTCGTATTTATATTTTGAAGATTTTTAATTTTGCTTAAATCTCTTGAAAAAATTGATAAAGGAATATTATTTTTCTGTAAATTAGATATTATGCCTTTACCCATGATTCCGGCACCAATGATAGCAACTCTAGAGTGACTCATTTTTATTTTCCTTATTTTTTAGAATGTGGTAATTTCTTTTTTGAAATTATGTCTTGAGATTCTTTTTCTAATTTAGATGTAGCTTCTGAATTAGGATATTTGGGTCTATGGTGTAGACTGGATATTAAGATTTCAATAAAAGCATCTTTAATTATTTTTAAATCTCCTAATGTAATACCTGATTCATCTAATTGATTTTCATTTAATTTAATATTAATAATTTTTTGTATTAATTCATTTAAGGCTTCCACTGTTATTTGATCTAGCGATCTACTTGCTGCTTCAACACTATCGGCAATCATCACAATAGCTGTTTCTTTGCTTTGGGGTTTGGGTCCCGGGTATTGAAAATCTTTTTTATTGATTTTAGACCTTTGTTTGGGGGAGAGATTTGACAAGGCTTTATGATAAAAAAATGCCATTGTACTTGTGCCATGATGTTCTGGTATAAAATTAATTACTTCTCTAGGCAACCTTGCCTTTTTAGCCATTTCTATTCCATCAATTACATGATCTATAACTATCTTAGCTGCTTTTCCTGGATTATTTTTATCTATATTCTCAGCCTTCGGTATCAAATGTTGATTTTCTACAAAAAAACCTGCATTTGGGATCTTTCCTATGTCATGGAAGTATACTCCTGCTCTAATTAATATCCAGTTCAAATTTAACTTCTGGGCTGCTCTCTCTGACATAGCTGCTACCATAAAAGTATGAGTATAGGTAGAAGGTGCAAGAGTTAAAAGTGCCTGTAAGAGGGGATGACCTGTATCAGCTAGTTCCTGTAACTTAAATCTAGTTGGGATATTAAATAAATACTCATAGATTGGAAGTAGAAATTGAGCAATTGTAACACAGGCAAAACCATTTATTATACAAGCTAAGTAAACTTTGATTATATTTGCTGAGAGGATTTCTTTTAGGATAGAGTCTGAACTAGATGTTACCCAGAAATCTCTATTATCTAGTAAATAACCACTCGTAGAAAGTATGATTTCAATTCCAGAAATTAAAATCCCAGATTTTATAAAATCAATTCTTTTTCTAATTTTCGATCCTTGAATGGATGAAAAAATTGCAATTGAAAAAACTATTATAAAAGTATATAAATTATTATATGATATTTGAAAAATGTAAAATGATAAAAAGAATCCTGTTGCGATTGCTAATTGTTCATCAAATATAAAACTTATTAATAAACAAATTAAACCAATTGGAACAAATAATCCATAATAGAAAGTAGAATCATAATTATTATCTGGATGATAATAGAGTCTTGATGTAATAAAACTTATGATTATAAGAATCCATATCAAAGAAAAAATAATAAGATTACTTCCTAAATCATTTAACTTTTTAGGATCATACTTTTTAAGGAAAGTAAGCATGATTGACACTACTACAAGCTGAACAATTAGTACAGAAAAAATAGATTTTAAATTAGTTCTTGATGCCTGTAGGTTTAATTGTTCTAGTTTAAGAAATGTTTCAGGTGTAATCAGTTCACCTTTAGAAATTAACTTTTCATTTTTTTGTATTTTGCTCTTTATTGGTTTTACTTTATCCTGAAGTTCCAATTTTTCCTCTTCTGTATCTTCAGCATTATAGGAACATGAAGGATAAGAATAGAGATACGATAGACTCATTCTTTTTATTACTGCCATAGTATCTACTTCTATCTTAGGGAACTTTTCGTTAATAAGTTGCTGTACTATATTAATTGTTTCTTTGTTTGAATATAAATATTCTCTAGGTATTATAAACTTGCCGTCTAATATTGAGTACTTTTCTTTTATGCCTCGGTTGTTTACTTTTCCACCATAAATTTTCATACTTCCTAAAAGTTCAGGATTTTCTTTTAAGATACAACTAGAGGAAAATAATAAATTTGTACATTGTTGGATTAATTCCTTTAGCTTATCTTTATCTGGAAATTGGACTAGAAACTCTAAATCTTCTTTTGACTTGTACTTCCATCTCAGATTTTTAGAAAGAAGTGTAGGAATATTTTTTATGTTACTTGAGCCATAAACTTTTAAATTATTAATTTCTTCATCAATAACCGTATAAACAGAATTAGTTAAATAAATATAATCTCTTTCGAATATATAAGATCCTGAATTGTATGCTTTTATCCTTTCAATTTGAGTCTTTTGAGGATCATCATATACAATTTCAATTTGAGAAATTATATTCTCTGGAGAAACAGATCCTAATGCATACTCTCCATCTGGACTTAAATCTATTTTTTCTTGTCCGAAATAAGGAAAAGAAATGAAACCTGTTTGTACTACTAATGTTAATAAAACTAATATTATTTGTAATTTCCAGATATATTCCTGTTTACGAATCATAGTTAAATGGTCTGTAAACTTTGCCATTCTTGATTCTAGAAATTTAGGAATGCTATCTTTCATATAGATTCCAATCTATTTACAATGATATCTAATAAGGGATGTCTTGTTATATCCTCTCTGTTCAACTGAATAATTCCAATTTCTGGAATATTTTTTAATGCATTTGCAACTTTTTCAAATCCTGATTTTCCACTACCTAGATCGATTTGAGTTATATCACCTGAGATAGCCATCCTAGAATTTTTTCCTAATCTAGTAAGAATCATTTTTAATTGCATGCTAGTGCAATTTTGTGCTTCATCTAGGATTACAAAAGAATTAGAAAGTGTGCGTCCTCTCATGAATGCTATAGGAGCAATTTCAATTTTATTTAGTGATGTTAGAACCTGAACTTTTTCATTTCCCAAGCAGTCATTCAATGCATCATAGATAGGCCGTAAATATGGATCTACTTTTTGAACCATGTCACCAGGCAAGAATCCAAGAGATTCCCCGGCCTCTACAGCAGGCCTTGTAAGAACTAACTTTTCAACTTCCCCATTTTGTAGCATTCTACATGCTACAGCAATGGAAAGAAATGTTTTACCAGTACCTGCTGGACCTATTGCCATACTAATTAAATTTTTTATTAAACTTTCTACAAATTTTTGCTGATTTTCTGTTTTGGGGAAAATAGGTTTTCCTTTATAATTAGTAAGTATCTTTTCTGTAGGATTCCAGGGTTGTCTGTCTTCTCTAGATTTAATAAGGTAATGAATATCAAATGTATCAAAGTTATCTTTATCTGGACGATTGATAAAATTTTCTTCTAAGTGCTGAAAAAATTGTATTGCATACGTAATACTTTCAGTTTCTCCGCTTAAGATAAGAGAATTTCCTCTAGGTATCACATCAATTTTGAGGAAATTTTCAAGGTCTTTAATATGGGCATCTCTGATTCCACAAACTTTTCTATACAAACCTTCATTCTGAAATGAAAATGTCTCTGTAATTTTTGGAAGGACTTTCTTTTTTGACATTAAACAGAAACCGTTCTTATTTTTAGTTCTTCAAGTTGTTTCTTATCTACAGGAGTAGGGCAGTCACTCATCATACAGATACCTTTCTGTGTTTTTGGAAATGCAATTACATCTCTTATTGACTTTCCTTTTGTCATTAACATCATTATCCTATCAATACCTAATGCAATTCCCCCATGAGGAGGAGCACCATATTGAAGGGCTTCTAATAAAAAACCAAATTTATGTTTTGCATCTTCTGGTGTGATACCTAACAAACCAAATATTTTTTCCTGAATTTTTTCATCATGTATACGGATACTTCCTCCACCAATTTCATTTCCATTTAATACTAAATCATAAGCTTTAGATTTAAATGTATGAGCTTTTCCTTTTAGCGAATCAATTGTATCATGGTGAGAAATACAATTGTCATCAGGAGATGTAAAAGGATGATGCATAGCAAAAAGTTCTCCTGAGGTGTGATCTTTTTCAAACATAGGAAAATCAACTACCCAAGAAATATGAAGACTTTCTGGATCAGGAGTATCATATTTTTGTGAGAGCTTAAGTCGTAATGCACCTAATGAAGCATTTACGATTTCCATAGAATCTGCACCAAAAAATACCATATCCCCCTCTTTAGATCCGATCATTTCAGCAATACTTTTCAAACCATCGCTTGAGAAAAACTTAGTGATAGTTGATTCTAATCCATTCGAAGTATGCTTCATATAAGCCAAACCTTTTGATCTATAATCTTTATTTAGCCAAGATGTTAGATCTTCTATTTCTTTTCTAGAGATTCCTGATCCTCCTTTAACACATATAGCCTTTACAACTCCACCTGAGTTTAAGGCTCCTGAAAATACTTGAAAGTTACAGTCTTTTACAATTTCAGAAATATTATAGAGTTTCATATCAAAACGAAGGTCTGGCTTATCTGAGCCATAAGAGTTCATGGCTTCAGAATAAGTCATACGTTGAAAAGGTTTTTGAATTTTTTTATGAAATACATTTTCAAAAACTACACAAACCATATCTTCTATTGAAGTCAGAATATCTTCTTGGTCTACATATGAGAATTCCATATCCAATTGGGTAAATTCTGGTTGACGATCCGCACGTAAATCTTCATCCCGAAAGCATTTAACAATTTGGAAATATCTCTCCATTCCCCCTACCATAAGAATTTGTTTAAATATCTGAGGTGATTGAGGAAGTGCATAGAATGTCCCCGGGTTAAGCCTAGATGGAACTAAGAAGTCCCGTGCACCTTCTGGGGTAGATTTGTTTAAAATTGGAGTTTCTATTTCTAAAAACTCTTTGGAATTCAAATAATTTCTTATAGCAAATATAAATTTATGCCTATCAATCATTCTATTTTTTAACTCATCTTTTCTGAATTCCAAATACCTAAATTTCAAACGAATATCTTCACCTGATTCATCAAAGTCATCAAGTTGAAAGGGAGGAGTTTTAGAAGAATTGAGTATCTCTAATTTTTCTATAATGATTTCAAAATTTCCAGTTGGTATTTTAGGATTTTTTGCTTCTTCGGATCTCTCTTGCATTGTACCTTTGACTGCAAGGACAAATTCAGATCGAACCTGTTCGGCTAGATGAAAATTTTCTCCTACTACTTCTTTTCTGGCAACGATTTGAACAATTCCTGAACGATCTCTAAGATCTATAAAGATAACCCCACCTTGGTCACGAAAACGAAACGCCCAACCGCATAAAAATACTTTGGTTCCCGGTACTCTCTGGATAACTTCATTTGCAAAGATTCGATTGTGATATTCTTCTTTATACCAATTATTCAACGTCTTATATACTCACTTTTTTAGGTTTCCTTCAGATTTCTAGGGCTAACAAAAGATGCAATTAAAATAGGATTTCTCTAAAATCCCCTTTCATTTTTTCAGATCTTTAGATTGCTAAATAATAAATTGGAAAAAATAGAAATCTCTATTAATGTTCGAAAAAATAGGGAAAAATGAGAGTCAAGAAATCCCTACATTTTTTTTAAAGCCTTCCGATATGAATAATGAATGTCTACGCAGCTTCCTACATCTGATTCTGATATAAAATACTCATTTTTAAGGGTGAGAAAAGAAAAAGAATCTATAATTTTAGGGATTAGTCCAACAGGAAAAACCCAGCAGGAAATCCTAAACACTGCAAAAAACCTTAGTTCAGTTCAAAATGCAGGGAAAGGGGGCTTATTATCATTTAAAAAAAATATTTTGGACCAGCTCCAAATAGATGAAAAAACTCTAAGTCAAAATCTTTTTCAATTAGTCAACAACCAATTTCTCTGCCAGATCCCAGTTTTTGAATATGATCCGTCCGAAACCCATCTGGATATTGTTCCATATTTTATTACACACCCTGGAGATGACAAAAACTTTTTTATTTTTAACTTGTTTGAAGAGCTTATTGTAAGTTCATTTAAAGCACTTAAATATTGGTATGAAGCAAAACCTAAAGTATCAAGAGAAGACCAAATGTCTGAGTACACTCTGGATATGAGAGGTATGGATGATAGGTTCAAGGGTAATTCAAATATTTTTAATAGTTATAGGGTGCTAAAAGAATTTAAAAATGGAATCCCTATTTATGATGAGGTGTTGACTTACATTGCCAATGAGCTAGAAAGAAGATTTGTTGAGATGAAATTTGCATTGGAACTCAGAGGACATGGTATTATCTTTACAAAACCAAATGAAATACAAGAAATATTTGAATTAGCTGACGAATTCATGATGCTCCAGGTCATACATCCATTACTTAATAATCCAAATCACAGGAGCTATTTAGAGCCAATTATACTTGAGAAAAAAATCTATTATGAAACAAATGATTTCCCATTTAAAACTACAAGGTACTCGGTTGAACTAGCGAGATATGCTATTGAAATTGTTTCTAAGGATAGAGGAGGGAAAGGTTTAATTGTTTTAGATATTATAATACAGTTAGATTCGATTGTAGATGGTATTTATGTAGACATATGGAGGGCAGATTGTGATAATGTTAAAAAAGAATTTAAGAAATCCATAACAGTTCCTTCAAGTAAATGGTCTAATCTTATTACATTTATCCAGCATTCAGAATCTATGAGATATCCTCCCGATGTTTGGAAAGATTTGTTGACTGATACAGAGTTGTACTACATTAAGTGGCAAACACCAAAAGGTATTTCACATGCCTTTACAGGCAGAGATCATAGTTTTATAAAATCCCTAGTTGTTGGTATGATTACTATTCAGCAGGGAGAGCATTGGAAAGCAGTTGCTCTTAAATACCTAATAGATAAGAATGAAAGAACACTTAGACCTTTACTAATTGATACAAATTTTTCAGTGGTATACCAAGAGCTAAATAAAACTGTATATAAGCCATATATACCATGGTATTTTAGGATATTTTTATTCATTCCTATACAATCCTTAATAGAAAAGTTTTATGATATAGCTCGAGAAAAAATAAAATCCGAACAAGAGCATTTTTCTAATAAAAATGAAGACATATCTAAAAAGCTAACTCAAGAAATAGAAAATAAAAAGAAAGATCATGTAGAAATACTTAGAGGTGAATTTTTTAGTGAGTCTGTAAAAAGAAGTTTAGATGATTTCTATTTTAATAATAGAGTAGTTCCTACACTCCAAGAACTCATGGTATTGTATCCAGATGATAATACATTTATAGAAAAATTACGAAAAAACAAATTTAGAATTCTATCCCTTCCTGTAAGAGGTGGAGAAAATATAAGTGTTGTAATGTACCCCGATGATGATGAATGGCAATCTAAAAAGACTCTCTTGATTGACTCTCTAGAAAATGTTGTAGCTGACAGAAATCCCCATATCTCTACTAGTGTAGATATGATTTCGATCGAGAAAGCTCAAAATTTAATGGATATTCTCAATCAAGAGGTTAGATGAGTTCAGAAAATCATAAAACCAACAAATTAATTTTTGAAAAAAGCCCATATCTTTTGCAGCACTCTACCAATCCGGTAAATTGGTATCCTTGGTGTGAAGAAGCATTCGAAAAAGCCAAATTAGAAGATAAACCAATCTTGTTATCAATTGGATATGCCACCTGCCACTGGTGTCATGTTATGGAAAAAGAATCATTTGAAAATGAATCAATAGCAACATTTTTAAATTTATATTTTGTTTCTATTAAGGTGGATAGAGAAGAGAGACCTGATATAGATAAAATTTATATGGATGCGTTGCACGCAATGGACCAACAAGGTGGTTGGCCTTTGAATATGTTTTTAACTCCAGATAAAATGCCAATTGCTGGTGGAACTTATTTTCCTCCCGAACCGAGATACGGTCGTAAAAGTTTATTAGAAATATTAAATATAATTAAGAATGCATGGATTTCCCAAAGAGAAGAAATTCTAAGATCTGGTGAAAATTTATTAAAATTTTTAACTTCTCTCAATGAGTCTGAAGGAGATAGGAATCTTCTTCCGGAATTAAATTCTTTTGATTTAGGATTCAAAGCATATCTAAATTATTATGATCCTATATATCATGGATTTAAAACAAATGCACAAAATAAATTTCCACCCAGCATGGCGGTTTCATTCTTATTAAATTATTACTATCATCTAAAAAATCCTAAAGCTCTAGATATCTCAGAAGCAACTTTGATTGCTATGAAAAAAGGAGGTATCTATGATCAGATAGGTGGGGGATTGTGCAGATATTCAACTGATCAAATCTGGTTAATTCCTCATTTTGAAAAAATGTTGTACGACAATTCTTTATTTTTACTTGTTTTAGTTGAATGTTATTCTTTAACAAAAAATCGAATATTTGAAAATTATGCATATGATGTAATAAATTATATTTCTAGAGATATGACTCTAGAAAATGGAGGAATTTCAAGTGCTGAAGATGCTGACAGTGAAGGAGAAGAAGGCAAATTTTATGCATGGGAATATTCTGAATTTATAGAAGTAGCTGGAGAAGATTCAACTTTATTTACTGAGTTTTGGAATGTTACACAAAATGGTAATTTTGATCATAATAAAAATATACTCAATGAAGCTTTTGCAAATAATTTTCATGAGATAAAGGGGATTGATTTTAAAGTTTGGAAAGAGAAATTACTAGCATTTAAAAATAAATTACTTGGTATCCGAAGCAAAAGGAAAAGACCACTTAGAGATGATAAGGTACTAACATCTTGGAACTCCTTATACATTCGTGCTTTGGCTATGGCAGGAAGAATTTTTGAAGATGAGGAATTGATTCTCTCCTCTAAAAAAACTTATGATTTTCTCATTTCAAGCCTAATTGTAAATAATAGGGTGTTAAGAAGATGGAGGGAAGGCGAGGCTGCTATAAATGGTTATTTGGTGGATTATGTAGAGTTAGCCCATGCATCCATTGAGTTATATAGAGCAACATTTGAGTCAAAATATTTAGTTCAGGCAAATAGTTTAGTTCAAGATGTTATTAAATTATTTAGCAATGAAAAAGGTGCTTTTTTTGATACAGGAAATGATTCTGAAAAATTAATTAAAAGATCCATTGATTGCCATGACAATGTAGAGCCAAGTGGTAATACGACAATGAGTTTTGTACTACAAAAGTTGGCTTTGTATGGTTTTTCTTTTACGGTATATATGAAAATGGCTGAAGAAATATTTGCTTATTTCAAAAGAGATATTGAAACTAGACCCTTGAGTTCACCTTATATGCTCAGCTCTTATCTACAATATACATCAGAAAAAAAGGAAATTATTTTTCTATTTAAAGAAGAGGATGATTTTTGTATAAAAATAAAGAAGGCTATTCAAACATCATATCTTTCAGATATTGCTTTTTATTATTCCGATGAAGTAAATTTAGAAAAAAATAAAGTAGAAATACCAATACTAATTGGAAAAAGAGTGACCAATCAATATGTTTTATATATATGTAAAGAAGGATTTTGTGAATATCCACTCCAAGAAAAAGAAGAGATATTAATTACACTAAGGAAACATTTTCCATCTATCGGGTTATAATATGAATATTTTTTTAGCCAATGTATCAGCTCCATGGACATTACTCATGGATATTATTTTTATATTAGCACTTTCAATGATAGTAGCATGGTATTTTTATTTTTATAAAAAAAAAGATATTATTGGTGGCTATGTTGGAGCTACAACTATAGCAAGTTTTGGAGCTATTTTACTTTTTGCTTTTTTTCATAAAGGAATAAGAGATTTTATAATGTGGCTCATGTCACCCAAGCTAGGGACAATTCAACTTTCAAATGTAAATCTAATAGTTATTGTAATTGGTGCTTTTTTATCGCTATATATAGTTGAAATTCTACAAAGAAAAAAAACAAGATAAATACAGTACTACACACTCTTTAGCAGATGACCTAATTTTAGTTTTTTCGTCTGAAGATATTTATGGTTTTCATCTCCCGCCTCAATTTCAAGTGGGACTCTACCCATGACTTTTAATCCATACCCCTCTAATCCTACAATTTTTCTGGGATTGTTCGTCATAATTCTCATCTTTTCCACCCCGATATCTTTTAGAATCTGAGCACCAATTCCATAATCACGAAGATCAGGCGGAAATCCAAGTTTTTCATTTGCTTCTACTGTGTCGTACCCTGTGTCTTGGATTGAGTATGCTTTGAGTTTGTTAATTAGCCCAATGCCCCTTCCTTCCTGCCTCATATAGAGGAGTATGCCTTTTCCTTCTTGGTTGATCTTATCAAGAGCAGCATTTAGTTGGGGACCACAATCGCAACGATTGCTCATAAAAATATCACCTGTAAGGCACTCCGAATGAACTCTTACGAGAACTTCTTCGTCAGGTGAAATATTTCCTTTTACTAGAGCAACATGGATTTTGTCATCAATCAGAGTAGAGTATGCTCTAATAGAAAATTCTCCATATTCTGTTGGGAGTCTCGCTTCGGTTTCGAATTTAATAAGTTTATCTTTTTTTGTTCTATAAGCTATTAGATCTGCAATTGTATAAATATTGAGGTTATGAGTTTTTGCGAAGACCTCAAGATCTTTCATACGTGCCATTGTTCCATCTGCATTCATAATTTCACAGATGACTGCTGAATGTTTTAGACCGGCTAAAATAGATAAATCAACAGATGCTTCTGTATGACCGGCTCTTCTCAAAACTCCACCCTTTCGGGCTTCTAACGGAAAGAGGTGACCAGGCTTTACTAGATCATCTGATGTAGATTTTTCATCTAAAAGTACAGAAATAGTTTTCGCTCTATCATAAGCAGATATTCCAGTACTAACTCCTTCCTTTGCATCAACAGAAACTGTAAATGCAGTTCCATGATGATCTCCACCTTTCTCCACCATTCTTCCCAAACCAAGTTGGTTGAGCCTTTCTGAGACCATGGGAATGCAAATAAGACCTCTACCATGTGTCGCCATGAAATTGATAGCTTCTGGAGTAGCAAACTCTGCGGCGATTACTAAATCCCCCTCGTTTTCTCTATCTTCCGAGTCTACGAGGATAATCATATTTCCGGACTTTATTTCTAGTATTGCGTTCTCGATGCTTTTCAACATGTTTATACCATACATCCAAATGTATTTTTGTCTGCATTAAGATTTTCCTTACCCTAAATAAAAGAAAAACAATTGATTTTTATTCAGGTATTTAGAAACTATATTTTGACTCTTTCAATAGTCAGAAGGAAGGATTGAATTTGGAACTAAAGCTACGCACACTTGGTCAAGTAAAGATTATTGAAATTCATGGAAAGTTTGACATAGAAAATACAGAAGAATTTGAAACGCTATTCCAAAAACAAATGGAAGCCAATCCTTCTATTCTTGCCATTGATATGAATAAGCTTGATTATATAGATTCCTCTGGTATAGGAACTTTGATAAAATCTCTCAATGCTATAAAAAATAAAAAAGGAGTATTGATCCTCATCGGTCTAAAGCCTATGATTTTAAATGTTTTTAAACTTGCAAAATTAGATATGTTTTTTGAGATTATGTCCAACGATCAATTCAATACAAAATTTAGTACAGAAGAGGATAAAGATATAGATGACCTTCTAAAGAAGCCAATTACTTAATCTAGTTTTTTTTCTTTTGAGTCTATTTCCTCTGTAAATCCAAATAACTTAACATTTTTTAATCTATCAACATATAGAATCCCCTCTAAATGGTCGCATTCATGTTGGTAGACCACAGCCGGAAAGCCTTCGATAATTTTCTTATGGTAATTCCATTTTTCATCATAGTATTCCAGTCTTATCTTTGAAGGCCTTTCCACAAAACCTCTCATTCCCGGTACAGATAAACATCCTTCCCAATAGCCTTCTTTGGGTTCAGCTAAGGGGGTAATCACGGGATTGATTAGGATATGTTCTTCTATTGTTGGTGCATCGGGGTATCTTGGATTTTCCTCTTCAATCCCAACTATTACTAGTTTTTTTAGAATCCCAATCTGAGGAGCAGCTAACCCAATTCCATTTTCAAATCTCATAGTCTCAAACATATCTTTGATAATTCTTTTAAAATCTTTTGTGCCTATTTCAGATTCATCCACAGGTATACTTTTTTGCCTGAGAAGAGGATTTCCCAATCGAAGAACTTTTTTAACTGCCATGTATAGTACCTAAATAATAAGAATCTATTCCTTTAAAATTTGTAAATTATCTTTTTCCACAAACCAAAGTAGGAGCTTTTGGAATGATTGGGTGTTAAAAAGTGAGGTTTCCTCTTTTGGATCTAAAATAGAAATCAAAGGTTTTGTAGAGATCTGTCTAATTTTATCTATTTTATAAAAAGGAGGGGGATTGGTAAAAAGAAAGTGAATATTCCCCGGTTGTTCTTGAGAAGATATGAGTTTTGTAAATTTTTTATGTTTTACGTAAAAATCAAATATAAATGGGGTTTTAGGTAGAAGACTAACAAAATCATCCCTTTTAGAAAACCAGTCCCAGAATTCTTTGAAATAATTTTCATCTTCATTCTCTATATAGTTTAGCTCTGGATTTATGATATAAGAAGAGAAGATTTTATTTGATACATTGTATGATAGCTGGAGGGAGAGGGCTGCACTATGTCCTTCTGCAATTAGAATCGCTTTTGAAGGAAAACTCAAAATAATATCTTCTAGGGATCGAATAGCAGAATTTAAGATTGAATATTCAGAGGAGTCTATATTATTCAAGTCAAGGCGTTTTATATGGTAAACATGGAAAGATTTGTTGGGTGATGTTGCCAAAAAATCTGAGTATTTATTTTTTTTCTGAAAGATATCTTCCAATAAAAGAATGGGAGTGCCCAATGGATTCCCATAAGAATCATAGGTTATAGAGCTTTGGAATTGTATTTTATAGAGTGCCATAAAAAAAACATTGACTATGTGATATTTATTTAAGAAGAAAATACAAAGGGTAGTATTGGAGACGAGGGGGATCGAACCCCCGACCTCTTGAATGCCATTCAAACGCTCTCCCAGCTGAGCTACGTCCCCTTTACATACAGGAAGAAGGCGTTTGTTGGAGAGGTCAATTAAGATTTATATTTCAGGAAGGGATTTTTCTATGAGTGAGTCAATCGAGAGTCTGCAAAAGCAAATAATGGTACAAAAAAAAGTTATTATGGGATACGAAAAAGTTCTGAAACTAAATGAAAGAGAACTATCCAATGCAGATGAAATCATTAAGATGTATGAAACAATTATGAGCTACTCCTCACAAGAATTAAGAAATGCTCAAGAGACTGTGAAGGCTACGGATATTGTTGCTACCATATCTAGGGAAGAACTTTTGGCAGCTATCAGTAGAATTAGAGAGCTTGAAGAGCAAAATAGAAAGCTCAGAGAAGAATCTTTGCGATTTAATCCAAATGAGTAACCATAGAAGCCATTGCCAGTGAATATATCACAACTACTTAAGGTACAGGGCAATAGGGCAAGTATACCCAATAAAGAAAATTTAGAGAATATATTTTCTCTTATTATCAAAGAAGCGATATCCAGTATTGGAGCGAAAAGAGGTGCACTTTATTTTCCAGATGAAAATGGAATTTTAAAATCAACATCTCAGAGTACATCTCCATTAGCCTATAAAATTGCTAATTCCTCATTTCGAGATCGAAAAAATTTCTTATTAAAAAAAGAAACTTTATTTGAACAGGAATATTCAACAGAATCTTATTTATCATGTTTTTTAGGTGAGGAAGGTCTAGAAATTGGTGCATTTGTACTAGAGGGTATAGACCATTTTGAAAATTTCTCTATCAGAGATTTTGATCTATTTAGTGTTTATTCAAATACGTTAACTCTCCTCTTAAAAGAGTCTTTTGAAGTTACATCTGCAAATGATATTTTCCTAAAGCTATCCACATCGGCACTTTTCTTATTACATTCTGTAGACAACTACCAAAAAAATACCCATTTAGAATATTTACTTAAAGAAGTAATACGAGTATCTGGATTAATAAACTCTTCATCACATTTAGACTCACTACTACGTGAAGTAATGGAAAGTGTTAAGAGTGTTTTCAAAACAGAGTCTTGTTCCATACTCCTCGTTGATAAAGCAAAAAATGATCTTTATTTTCATTTGATTGCAGGAGAAAAAGAAGAAGAGATTTCTAAGATCAGAGTTCCCATGGGAAAGGGTATTGCAGGGACAGTTGCCATTTCAAGAGAGCCCATGATTATAAATGATGCTCAAAATGATGATAGGGTATATAAAGTTGTAGATAAAAGTTCTGGTTTTGTAACACGAAATATATTAGCTGCTCCTTTGGTTGCAGGGGATGAAACAGTTGGTGTAATTGAGGCAATCAACACAATAGATAGAAATAATTTCAATGAAACCGATATAGATTTATTTTTAAGTTTTTCTGATGCTGCAGCTCTTGCAATACAGAAAACTCGCCTCTTGGAGGATTTAGAAAAGTCTAATAAAGATTTAGCAAAAACAGTAGGTGAATTAGGAAGCCTATATGAGTTAGGGCTAGCAGTCAATGAGTCCAAAGATGATGAAGACCTATTCTTTAGATCTATTAAGATAATTTCCAAAGAACTCAGAGCAGTCAGAGCGGCAATTTTTGTGGTTTCTGAAGATCTTAAGATGTTAAAAGTAAAGTCACTCATCAATGGAAACTATGAAACCACTTCTGAAAAATATATTGAAGAATCAGTTATCGTCAGTAGTATTACACAAAACAAGATATTGCACCACGAATCTTATGTTCTCCAGAATGAAAATTTGGGCCCTGATATTAAATTCATATCTGGCCCATATATAATCATTCCTATGTTATTTTCTGATGGAAAGCCATTTGGAGCTATTTCCATATCTGAGCCAGAAGATAAAAATCCATTTACAAGCAACCAATTGAGATTGCTTTTGACTATTTCATCCCAATTCGTCAAAGGGTATGAGAATATAAAACTCAATCGGGATATGCTAGCAAAGAAAGCAATGGAGAAAGAAATTGAAATCACTAGAAATATTCAAAACAATATCTTACCTGCAAAGTTGCCTGGAGGGTCAAATTTTGAAATAGGTGTGAAAACAGTTCCTGCAAAAGAGGTATCGGGAGATTTTTATGACTCTTTTAAATACAGTGACGGTCAATTTTCTTTTTTGATTGCTGATGTTTCAGGAAAAAGTCTACCAGCTGCTATCTTCATGGCTATGAGTTCTTCAATCATCCGTACATTAGGTAGAAACCACGACTTAAGTCCTGATGAAATTTTACGTCAGTCGAATAGTTTGATCTATGAAGACTCCCAATCAGGTATGTTTGTAACACTCTTTTTTATTCATTACAATCCTTCTACAATGGATATACAGTTTGCATCAGCGGGACACAATGATCAGCTATGGATAAAGAGTGATGGTAGCTATGAATTAATGAAAGGAAAAGGTGCTCCCTTAGGTGTGATACCAACGGGTAATTATGTTGGTGGAATGATAAAACCAAGTATAGGTGATATAATTGTATTATATACAGATGGTGCCGTTGAAGAAAAAGATCCTCAAGACAATGAATATGGTCTAGATAAATTTGCAGAAGAAATTATAAAAAGAAAACATCTCAAGCCACAACAAATAGCAGACGAGATCTTTCAAGAAATACATAATTTTGCACAAGGGAATGAACAATTTGATGATTTTACAGTTATGATATTAAAATTCAATGATGACTATCAATTTAAAAAAGTTTTTCCTGCCAAAAATAGCCAGATACCTATCCTCAGAGATTTTATATACAATACAATAAAAGTTAGGGAAGTAGATGAGATTGCATGTGAAGATATTTTATTGTGTTGTGATGAAGCTGGCACAAATATTGTGATGCATTCCTACAAAGATACAACATTAAAAAATCCTACTTTTGAATGCTCAATTAAATTTACAGATGATACACTAGAAATTCTTCTGCGAGACCAGGGTAAGCAATTTTTAAGAGAAAATGTGCCAAAACCATCCCTAGAAGCAAACCTTAGGGGCGAGAGGAGAGGGGGGTTTGGAGTCTTTATCATGGAAAAAATGATGGATCAAGTTGAATATAAATATGTCAATGGCTTCAACGAAACAACAATGAGAAAGAAAATATAAAGCATTTAGCCCTCACGGTATGAGGTATACAATAAAATCATATTTAAAATTAATAGTTTATTATGTACTTCTATTAATTATTAATTGTAGTACATTTGTTAAAATCCCCATTGTGAAATATTCTCCCCCGGGATTTGAAGAATCTATGGGTGTTGGTCGTAATTTAGGAATTTTCATAAATAAATCTGATGATACAATATTCAGAGGTGTTAGGGATTGGAAGCATTTGATACAGGGTTCCGTGCTAAATAAATTCTTAGAAAAAAGATACTTTAAAATCGTAGATATTTCGAGAAGAGAAACCAGACTAAAAGAAGTTGTTTTCTCACAAATGATGGGAACAAACAAAGACATTACCAAGGATCTACCTGTGGATTTGTTATTGTATATCGAGATACCACAAGAGCCAAATTATGAATGTAAAAATTATACAAATTTTTATTTTCGCCAAGAGTGTGATAGGATTGATTCTATGGGTAGGTGTTTACGCTATGTTCAAAAAAAAATACCTGAATATTCAAAGGTTCTGACCTATACAGTTTTTGTGAAAGCAAAGATGATCAACTTAGAGACAGGACAAAACTTAGAGTATACAAACAGTGAGCCTGCCATCCTAACACGTAAATCAGGTAGTCCTTATATTGACTGTCCATCAGTACTAGAAGCTCTCAACGAAGCTTTGAATATAGCTTCTGACGAAATCTCGTCTCGATTATCTCCAGTGATGGAAGAAATTGAGATTAAAGTTTATAAAGATGATACAGGATTTTCAGAATCATCTCGCAAAAAAGAGATATTAAAATTGCTCTCTTCAGGAATTAGCTGGCTTGGAACTGACAAGCCAAATATTGAGCTTGCAAAGCGGGATTGGGAGGAGGCACTTCGAATATCGAATCAATCCTCAGCCAGTGCCCTTTGGAATTTAGGTGTATATTATTGGTACAGGGGTGATCTTGTCCAGGCTGGAAATTACTTCAATAAATCTATTCGAGTTGGAGAAGCTTTTGGATGGTTAGATTCCAAAAAACGTAATACTATTTCAATCTTTGAAGCTGAAAAAGAAAGGCTTTTAATGCAAAATGGACAAAAGTAGTTTTTTCCTATAATCCTAAATTGACTTGACAGAATACCCTTCTTTTAAAGGCTTGAGGGAGTTAGCGGGAGACAAAAATTATGAGCAAGCCTTTGATTATCCAAAGTGACAAGACACTCTTACTCGAGGTGGATAATCCCGAGTTTGAAGACTGTAGATCCCATATTTCTAGATTTGCAGAATTAGAAAAAAGTCCAGAGTATTTACATACTTATAGAATATCCCCATTATCCCTCTGGAATGCTGCCTCCAGTAAATTATCAGCAGATGAAATTGTTGAAAGCTTAGAAAAGTTTGCTAGATATTCCATTCCTAAAAATGTTATCAATGAAATTCGAGAGCAAATCTCCAGATATGGAAAAGTCAAATTAGTTATGGAAGAAGATGGAGAATTAGCCATTATCTCTAATGAAAAAGGCTTTATCCAGGAAATTTCTGCACATAGAAGTATTCAGCCTTTTATCCAACAAAGACTCAGCACAGAGAAAATCTTGGTAAAGAAAGAGTACAGAGGGCATATCAAACAAGCTCTTATTAAGATTGGTTTTCCTGTAGAGGACTTAGCTGGATATGATGAAGGCAATAAATATGGCTTCAATCTGAGACCAAATACCAGAGAAGGTAAAAAATTTGGCATGAGAGACTATCAGAGAGCTTCCATTGATGTATTTCATGCAGGCGGAAGGAATGAAGGTGGTTCGGGAGTAGTTGTACTACCATGCGGTGCTGGGAAAACTATTGTTGGAATGGGAGTTATGCAGCTGATTGGAGCTGAAACTTTGATTTTAGTCACAAATACACTCTCCATACGCCAATGGAAAAATGAAATATTAGATAAAACAGATATTCCTGAAAGTGATATTGGAGAATATTCTGGAGAAACAAAAGAAATTAAGCCAGTTACCATAGCTACCTACAATATCTTAACACATAGAAAAAAGAAAGGCTCAGATTTTACTCACTTCCATATTTTTAGTGCAAATAATTGGGGTTTAATTGTGTATGACGAGGTACATTTGCTTCCTGCTCCTGTATTTCGTATGACATCTGAATTGCAAGCCAAGAGAAGATTGGGATTAACAGCAACATTGGTGAGAGAAGATGGTTTGGAAGAAGATGTATTTAGTTTAATAGGACCTAAAAAGTACGATGTTCCCTGGAAAGAATTAGAAAGTAAATCCTGGATCGCAGAAGCGAAATGCGTGGAAATTAGAGTGAGTATGGATGAAGAACTAAGGCTCAAATACTCCATTTCTGATGATAGGGAAAAATTTAGATTGGCTTCTGAAAATCCAGAGAAGATTAGAGCAATTGATATGATTTTACAAAAACATAAAATGTCGAATATATTAATCATAGGCCAATATATCAATCAATTGGAAATGATTTCAGAACATTTTAAAATTCCCTTGATCACTGGAAAAACTCAGCTCTCTGAGCGCCAAGAATTGTACAGTGCATTTAGAACAGGAAAGATAAAATCCCTTGTAGTTAGTAAAGTTGCAAATTTTTCCATAGATCTTCCGGATGCAAATATAGCAATTCAGGTTTCTGGAACTTTTGGATCTCGCCAAGAAGAGGCTCAGAGATTAGGTCGAATTCTTAGACCTAAAAAAGATGACAATACAGCTATTTTTTATTCCTTAATTTCTCGTGATACAAGTGAAGAAAGATTTGGTCAAAATCGTCAATTATTTTTAACAGAGCAGGGATATGAATATGAGATATATACATATGATCAGTTCAAAGAAATGAATACCGAACCGGAAACGGTTGGTGTAAGTTAATACTAGGAGGGTATAAATGTTTCTTCAGGCAAAAAGATTAGATGTTGTTGAGCCTTCTCCCACACTTGCAATAACTGCTCGGGCGAATGCATTAAAAGCTGAAGGAAAGGATGTAGTAGGGTTCGGTGCTGGTGAACCCGATTTTGATACTCCTGAACATATAAAAGAAGCAGCTAAAATTGCAATGCAAAAGGGACTCACTAAATATACTCCAGTTTCCGGTACTGTTTCTTTGAAAGATGCTGTGATTGAAAAATTCAAAAGAGATAATAATCTTACTTATGATAGGAAAAATATCATAGTAGGGGTAGGTGGAAAGCAAGTAATCTATAATTTTTTTATGGCTACATTGAATCCGGGAGATGAAGTAATCATTCCTGCTCCATATTGGGTAAGTTATGCAGATATTGTAAGACTTGCTGAAGGTGTGCCAGTTATTGTACAAACATCATTATCTAATAATTTTCAGATAACTCCTGAGCAAGTCAAAGCTAGTATCACGCCTAAAACTAAAGTGTTTATTTTTAATTCTCCATCTAATCCAACTGGAGCGGCTTACACTAAAAAAGATATAGAAAAAATAAGTGAGATTGTAAGTAAGCACAACCTAATTATACTTTCCGATGATATATATGAAAAAGTAATATATGATGGATTTGAATTTTATAATCCTGCTATGCTTTCAAATGAATTAAAAGAAAAAACATTTGTGATCAATGGGGTCTCAAAAGCGTATTCAATGACAGGTTGGAGAATAGGATATGGTGCAGGTCATCCAGAAATTATTAAAAATATGGATACCATGCAAGGACAATCTACATCTAATGCAACTTCTATAGCACAAGCAGCAGCAGAGGAAGCATTAAAAGGTAACCAAGATTGTATTTCAATTATGGTTAAAGCATTTGATGATAGAAGAAAAAAAATTGTTAATTCACTTAGAGCTATACCTGGCTTTGAATGTAATATGCCTCAGGGTGCATTTTACGTTTTTCCATATATTGATCAAATTTACCAATGGGATAAATTTAAAGCCTTAACGAAAGGAAAAGAATCTGTTCCAAAGAGTAAGATATTTTGTGATTATTTGTTGGAAAAGTATGAAGTAGCTGCAGTTCCTGGTGTTGCTTTTGGAGATGACAATGCACTTAGATTATCCTATGCTTTAGGCCAAGCAGCAATTGATAAAGGTGTAGAAAGAATATCTAAAATGGTACATGAATTAAAATAGAGGATTTTATAAAATTTGAGTTCTCTATTAAATCTTAATAAGGATACCAAGTATTTTGGAATACTTGGATTTCCGCTTTCTCATACTCTTTCCCCATATATACACAATACACTTTTCTCTGAGTATAAACAAAATTCTGTATACCTAGTGTTTGAAAAGGAACATCCTGATAAATTTTCTCTTTTTAAAGAAAAGGGATTAATAAAAATCTATGGTTTAAGTGTTACCATTCCCCATAAAGAATGGGCATATACTATCTCTGATGAGTGTGATGAAACCGGTAAAATTATGGAAGCAGCCAATACTTTGGTTTTCAATCAGGATGAAAATTCTATTCTTTCTTTTAATACTGATGGAATGGGTGCAGTTCGTGCAATCTTGGAAGCTAAAAAAAATTTTTTAGATCTTACTAAAGATGTTTTAATCGTTGGAAGCGGAGGGAGTGCTAGGGGAATTTCATATGCACTTTTAAAATCAGGTTTTTCTAATAAAATTACAATAGCAGCAAGGAATGAAGAGAAAGCTAAACTGATTGTAAATTCACTTAATTCCGTTCGACCGCTTTCAAGTGAGTATTCTACCATTGGAAATGCAATCAAAGACAGTAAGAGATACTATCTTATCATCAATACAACACCTGTGGGCATGAAAGGAAAAACAGATGCCACAATATTTCCAGATGAATTTTTCAATAAAAATCAACTAATATTTGATATAGTGTACAATCCATCCAAAACTCCAATGGTACTATCTGGAATAAAGTCGGGAGCAAAAGTAATCCCAGGATATGAAATGTTATTATACCAAGCAATGGAACAGTTTAGATTATTTACAGGTATAACACCATCAACAAGGCATGTAAATCAAATAAGGAAAATGCTTCAATCTAAACTTGCTTAAAAAATTTTTACTAGGCAATTCAGGCTGAAAAAATAAGTAATACACTTTAATTAGTAGAAAATAGGTAAAATAATTTCAATAGAGGTTCCCGCTCCGGGTGCACTTAACATTTTGAAAGACCCACCTACCTTTTCTGTGATTGCTTTTACCAATGTGAGTCCTATCCCTGTTCCATGAACTTCCTTGTTAATTACTTTTAGTCCTCGAACAAATTTCTTAAGAATATCCGACTGTTCTTCAATTGGTATTCCATTCCCAGAATCTTTAAAAGTTATCTGGAAATTTTTACCTAAAACATCTATGAGAATAAATATACCTGTATCATGCGGAGTATATAAATAAATATTTTCTAAATTATGATAAATAATCAAAAAAATTAATTCTCTATTATGTTGAATTTCTAGGTCTCCAGTTATAAATTGAAGATTGATATTTTCTCGCTTTTGGTTATGACGTATTTCAATCATATTTAAAGTTTCAACAATCAATTCTCTTAGCGAAAATCTTTCTGTATAAATTTCATAGGAGCCTGATTCAATTGCATGTAATCTAATTGCATCATCAATTACTGATTTTGTTAGACCTCCTAAAGACTCAATTTTTATTAATCTTTCATTTATTTCTTTGTCTGTTAATTCTTCTA
Source organism: Leptospira interrogans serovar Manilae (assembly GCA_945887855.1). Classification (GTDB taxonomy): domain Bacteria; phylum Spirochaetota; class Leptospiria; order Leptospirales; family Leptospiraceae; genus JACKPB01. The sequence goes on from CAMCZP010000008.1 coordinate 47,510, forward strand.
CCATTAGCTCTCTGCAGAGTATTCTAGCATTGTCTAGGTAGGTTTTAAATTCTGAGGAAATATTAAATAGAAATCGAGTTTTTATTCTTTCCATTTTCATTAAGTCAGATTCTTGTTTTAAATAATTTTTATAATTTTCAACCATTTCCTCAGAGAGTTGAATAGAGATACTTATCAATAAAAATATAAATCCAAAATGAACAGTCTGAGGATAATTAATTATATCCAATGCTCTCAAAGAGTCTATAAATACAGTTGGAACTAATCCTATAAATCCAACTAAAATATATCGTAATCGCTTTTTATTTTCTTTGTAAAGGATCTTAACAAAATAGATCATATATATAAAAGGGACTAATAAGTACTTTGCATTTAAGTCAATTATGAAGAGCCATCTTTCAGGTGACTTTGCAAGAAAAATTATATAAATAACTATACATACTATTGAAATATCATAAATATAATTATATCTATTTTTTTTAATATTCATAAATTCTACAAAAAAACTGATAAATACCAAAGGCATTAAGCATAGAACTATTAGTTCTACTTGGTAAGAAGTTATAAAATCATTGAAAAATAAATATCTATAATTTGTTCTTAAAAGTGTATAATATCCTAATAACATAGAAAATAATGAAAAGTATAGATTACTTTTATTTGTTGATTTTACAAAGCTTCCAACGATGAAAAATAATCCCATAACAATGAATACGGCTCCAGGGATTATCATTGACATTTGACTTTTTATAAATTTTTCCATAACCGTTATTTCTGGACCAATTTCAGGAATCATTGAAATTCCCAAATAATTTGTAGAGGAGTAAAGTCGTACTGCTATCACATTATCTCCCTCTTGGAACAGAGAGTCGGGAATAGAGTAAATTCTGTATTTATCTGTGTCGGGAGAGAGAGGAGAGAATTTACCTGTGGAACCAATCAATTTCCCATTAAAATAAACTTCATCAGCATCCCTTAGTTTTCCTAAATTGATTGCTATGGAAGAATATCCATTTTGGTTTTCAGGTAAGAGAATATGACACCTATACCAATGGTATCCAATTACTTTGGTTGTTTTGTCCTTCATTCTTTCTGGAAAGTTTTTCTTTATCCAACTAGAATCAAAATACACTAACTCTCTCCACTCTTGGTTATCACCCTTTTGAAATAGCCACCCACCTTTTAGAGAAATTGTCTTATCCAAAGGGTTTATCAGAGTACCACAATCTTCTGAAAAGATTGGTACAGTGAGTGTCGAACAAAGAAGAATAATGAGAGCTGCCTGATAAACTCCCTTCAGAGAAAAAAGAAAATTCTTATGAATAGTTAATATTTTTATATTTAAATTAGAAAATTTGAAAGTCAAAGTATAGTTTCCTTTTAGGCTTTTTGTAGTTCTACCTGAGAATCAACGGGGTTTACTTCTCCATGATTGATTCTACTATAAACACCATCCAATCCTAGGAGTCTTGCCTTAACATTGTCTTTAAGGATCAAATCAATGATTTTAAATATTCTTTTTTTATTATTAGAATCAGTTATGGGAAACATAACTTCTATTCTTTTATAAAAATTTCTTGGCATACAATCTGCAGATGCTAAATATAAATTATTATGCCCTTTATTGTGATACATATATATTCGGGAGTGCTCTAAAAATCTTCCTACGATAGATCTCACTGATATATTTTCAGATAATCCTGGAATACCTGGCTTTAAGCAGCAGATGCCTCGTACTACAAGATCAACTTTTACCCCAGCGCAACTTGCTTCATAAAGTGCTATGACAACGTCGGGATCTACAAGGGAGTTCATTTTCATGAAAATATATCCTTTTTCTCCTTTTTTTGCAATTTCAGCTTCTCTTAAAATAAAAGTAATCACATCATCTCTGAGATAAAGGGGGGCAACGGAAAGCGTTTTGAATTTTGGCATTTTGGCAAAGCTTGTCATTACATTAAAAAGACTCGATACTTCATCAGTGATCTCTTCATTTTTTGTAAATAAGGATAAATCTGTGTAGAATTTGGCTGTGGCAGAATTATAGTTTCCTGTGCTGAGATGAACATACCTTCGAAGTTTATCTGTTTCTCGTCTTACGATTAGTAGCATTTTACAATGGACTTTCATTCCAACCACACCATACACAACATGTACTCCTGAATCTTCCAGTCTTTGAGCCCACATAATATTTCTCTCTTCATCAAACCTGGCTTTTAATTCAACCAAAACGGTTACCTGTTTTCCATTTTCAGCAGCCTGTTTGAGATATTGGATGATGGGAGAATCTCCAGATGTTCTATATAGAGTCATTTTAATAGCAAGAACTTTCGGATCTAAGCTCGCAAATTTTAGTAAATCTTCTACAGCCTGAAATGTATCATAGGGATGATGAAAAAGTAGATCACCTTTTCGAATGATGGAAAAAACTCTGTCTAAGTCATGCTCGGACATGATATTTTTGGGGACAATGGAAGGAAATTTTAAATTAGTAAAATCACTCAAATTATAAAAGTACATCAGGTCAGTTAAATTGATAATATTTGAGACCTCCATGATTTCATAGTCTTCAAGCCCCAAAGCTTCTCTGAGGATTGATTTTACGATAGGGGGAGTTTTTTGAGAGACATACAAATGAACTGCATCACCCCATGTTCTATTTTTTAGCTCTTTTTTGACGGTAGACAAAAGGTCACCGGTGTTGTCTTCCCGAATGGAAATATCAGAATCTCTGATGATTTTAAAAGCGTTGATTTCTTTTACCTGCATTCCATAAAATAAATCCGAAAGATGTAGTTCAATGATTCTCTCTAGTGGAAAAAATCTTCTTTGGTTACCTACTCTGGGCAATTCAATAAACCTTGGTAGTACGGATGGAACTTGCACCATTGCAAAGAGATCTCTGCCCGATTTATCATCTCTCTCATTGAGTGTGATTGCAAGGTTAAGGGATTTGTTTAAAATATGGGGGAAGGGGTGAGATTTATCAATTGCTAAGGGAGTGAGGATATCAGAAACTTCTTCTTTGTAGTAAATTTTTAAGAATGCAATGTCATCTTTTTTTAGCTCATTTGTATTTTGGATGAGATGGATATTATTTTTTACAAGTTCAGGAAGAATATTTGAATTTAAAAGGTCATATTGTTGGTTTACTAAATCTGCAACCCTAATAGAGATTTCTTTTAGTATTTCGGAGCTACTGAGACCAGTTAGCCCTTTTTCTTCAAATCCGGAAAGAACTCTCTCTCTTACACCAGCTACCCTAACCATATAAAATTCATCCAGGTTAGATTCACTTATACTTAAAAATTTTAATCTCTCTAGGATTGGATTCGAAATATTTCTGGCTTCATCCAAAACTCGAAGATTAAAATCTATCCAGGAAAGCTCTCTATCAAAAAAAATTTCGTAATTATCGGGGCTAATTGTGGTATTCATTCAAACCTCTAGGTTTTTATTAGACATAGTGTAATATTTTTTCATGAACCGTCGAGAATTAAATTGGAGGAGAGTGTTAAAATCTCATGCCATCATTTACAATTCCGGGCTTGAGCTCGGGCCAGAATACTAACGATCTCGTAAGAAAACTTGTTGATGTTGAATCTAAACCTATCCGCAGATGGGAAAAAGAAAACGAACACAATAAGGTGCAAATTCGTGCTTGGACAGAACTAAAAAACCAAACCACTAATTTACAAATCAAAACAAAAAATCTTACTTCCTTTACTTCACCTTTTGCATCCAAAAAGATCACCGCGAATGAAGAAGGCTTCATAACTGGTGAGGCTGGAAAAGGTGCGAAAGCTGCTCGGCAAGAAGTTGAAATCATCCAACTTGCATCCCGTCACAAAATAGCCGGGAATAAAATTCCAATGGAAACTAAAATTCCTCCCGGAAAATTTTCTATCATTTCAAAGTACAAACGTGTAAATGTTGACTTCCAGGGGGGAGACCCGGACAAACTAGGAGAAAAGATTAGAATATCTGCATCACAAGTTGCCAGGGCAAATGTAACCAAAGTTGATTCTGATAATGTGGTCATTTCACTTACTGCCATACAGTATGGAAAGGATAGCATGCTAAAGTTTTTAGATCCCGATGGAGTTCTAAAAACAGCAGGACTGGTAAGTGAAAATGTTCCTGAGCCACCCCCGACTTCTGTATCTCTTGCAATAACACCTGAAACTGCCATACCTTACTTGAAAGAAAAATTTACAGCACTGCCGGAAAATCCCCTTCCCACTAGAACATCCACAGGTGTTGAGATAAAAGTAAAAACGGCATACAATTTTCCAGTGGAGAGAACCAAAGTTCCAAGAACTGCTGCATTAGAGCTTACAATCAATACTGGCGAAGATGGAAGGATACCTGATTATATTGGTATGGGTATTGTGTACGATACCAAAGAAGGTGAAAAAACTAAATATACTTCTGTTGAGAATAAAGACGGAAAGTATACATTACCAATTAGTGATTTTGCAAGGGATCAATCTATATTAAATGTAATACTTGCGAATTCAAGTGATATGGATTTTAAAATCACTTCCCTTGAAATTGTTAATCCTGGTGATATTACTGGTGCTGCAATTATTAACGAGGTAGTAGCAGCTCAGGACGCAATTTTTAAAATTGATGGTATACAACTTACTAGAGATAGCAATGAAAATATAAGGGATGCTATTGAGGGAACAGCGCTTACACTTCTAAGGGAAACACAAAATCCCATTACATTAGAAGTAATTAGTGATACGAAAAGAGGTGTTGTCATGATAAGGGAATGGGTTGAAGCATACAATTCACTCCTTAAATATTCCAGAGATATTACTACCACAAACAAAGATGATAAAATTGATAAAAGTAATTCATCAAATGAAAATCCAGAACTAGACATTTCTCAAGATTATTGGAATAATAAAAATAGATCAGGAATTCTCGCAGGTGATCCAACTATCATGAGGTTGATCGTTGGGCTAAAGACAACTGTCGGAGCATCTTATCCATCTTCTACTGAGCCTCGATTTAAAGTATTGAGTGATATTGGTATTACAACAGGTGATCCTGGATCTTCATGGAAACAAATCCAAGAAGGATTTTTAACTATCAATGAATCTGAACTCCAAAATGCATTAGCGGATTATCCTGAATCAGTGCGTGAATTATTTGCAAGTGACACAAATGAAGATAATAAAATGGATGATGGTGTTGGTATTACAATTATTGAGACTATAAAACCATATACTCAATTTACATCTGGTATAGTGTCAAGCAAAGTAAAACTAGCTGAATCACAAATGCAAGAAAATAGCAAAAAAATAAGAGATTTTGAATCTCATTTAGTAAATTATGAAAAAAAATTAAAACAAAAGTTTGAGTATATGGAACAGGGTATTGGTAAAAATAAAAATATTGGAACTTATTTAAACCAAAGTATAAAGCAAATGAAGGCTAACAACCCCGATTAAATCAGGAGAAGATCAAGTTCGATCAAAGGTTTAGAATGAAAATTTATATAAATGAAGAAATATTAAATAGTAAAATTGAAAAGGAAGAAACAATAGGAGAGGTCTATTCAGAAATAAAAAAATGGGCAGAATCCCAAGGTAAGTTTGTACTCCAATGTCTGGTAGATGGGACTGAGATGCAACAGGATCAATTAAAAAATATACAAATTAATTCAGCGGAACGATTGGATTTTTATGTGGGTGAAAATTTAGATGTTTTGATTTCTGGATTGATTGAGCTAGATAAATATATTGACACAGTAGGTAACACACTATTGGGAAGAGACTCTTTAACGGAAAAAGAAAATCGTGATTTAAAAGATGGAGTTTTTTGGATTTCCGAAGTAATGGAATCAGCAAAAAACCTACTTAAATTAGATTATACTAAGATTATTCCTCTCCCCGGTGGTAACACACTCCAAGAAATTATAAATAGTATAACAAATGATATTACTCATCTAGATTCAGTAACGGGTGTAGAGAACTATTTGGAAAGGTTAAGAGATCTAAAATTATTTACTATGACTCTGATAAATAAAACTTCTATATTAGGAGTTGATCTACATACAATCAAAGAAATCATTTCTACCTATGCAGATAATATGGAAGTATTAAAAAAAGAATTTATACGTATAAATGAAAACTTCCAATCTGGAAAAGATGCGGTAGCAGGAGAATTATTAAATCACTCCATAGGAAGGCTTCATGTTATGCTCAGTTCTTTTGTATCACTAAAGGGTAGATTTCCTGAATACAATTTAGATGCAATAGAAATAGAAGGTGAAACTTTAGGCGATACAATTGAAAAGTTAAACTCTCTATTGAGTGAAGTTGCAAAGTCACTAGAAATAAATGATATTGTGATGGCAGGAGATTTATTAGAATATGAGCTCCCTGATGTATTAGAAAAATTTGTTCCTTTTTTAAGAAAAATTAAAGAAATATTAACCTAATTACTTGTAAGATAGTTTTTAGGATTTAGAATTTATTTTAACTTTCTAACTTTTACGTATTGTTATGGTTTTAAATCTATTCAAATTTCTTTTTTCGGATTTTGATATTATAAAATTTATTTTTCCTTTCCAAATATTAGTAGATCCCGCAATCAAAATAATCATCAGATTTAATTTTTCTCTCCAAATTTTTATAGATCCATCAGTCAAAGTAATCATAACAGATGATTTATAAAAAAAATATACATTGAGTTTATATCATTTGTAGTAAAAAAATGTCTTTTTTATGTTTTGGTATTTATTAACATAGTATAGAGATTTTTTAATTGGAGAACCATCAATGAATGAACGCGTAGTTATAGAAAAATATCTTGAAATAATAACTGATTTTAAGGGTTTTATCCAGAGCGACGAATTCATTGAATATAAGTTTGAAGATGAAATATATCCAGATGACATTGATTTGCATTGGAATCGTATTGACTCCAAACGATTTATAACCAATAACTTATCTCAATTTACAAGACCAACCATACCAGAAGAATCAAGAAATATAGTATGTAAGAAATGCAGTGATAGAGTTTCAGCAATTAGGGGTTTTATTCACAAGGGGAATGTACCAATCTTAGTCCTCCATTTTACTGGAGAAATTTCACCTACTAAAAAAGTTTTTTCTAAAATGGGAAAAAATCAAATATTCAGAGATTCTATCCAAGAGGACTTATTTGATAGAATGGTAAAAAAGATTTTTTTAGTTGGAATGAGGGATTTGTATTACCAAGAGTTTCCTGGATGTAATTTTAAAAACCAAACATCTACACTTACAGATTGGGAAATAAGAACAAAAAATTGTTTAGAGCATATTGAAAAAACTGTAATAAATGAAGGAATTAAAGGCATTATAATCACAGGAAGAGCTGCTGTAAGTTATTTTGGTTATGAAAAAGCAGAATCTCTTCTTGAAAAAATTATACCATTTGAATTAGGAAAAAATTCTATTCCATCAATTGTGATACGATCTCCGGAAAAAATTCTTAAGCTAGAAGAAATTAAAAAAAAGTATGAGAAGAAAAAAGAAAGTCAGGAATATAAAAATGCTGTTGAAGAGGAAAAAATAATTAAATTACAAGTTGTTAATACTCTGACAAATTTTAAAAATCAGGTTCTAGCTTGATTCAGTACGCTGATATTGCTTTAAATATTCCTTTCAAGACAGAAGAAACTCTTACTTACCAAATTCCAGAAGGAATGAATCGATTGCAAATTGGTTGCAGGGTTGAGGTTGAACTTAGAAAAAGAAAAATGGAAGGTGTTGTCATTGGAGTACACTTCAATATGCCTACATATGAAATAAAAAATATTAAAAGACAAATTGATAAAGAACCTGTAGTCAATTCCGAACAAATTCAATTAGCATATTGGATGAGAGATTTTTACGTTTCAACCCTAGGGGAATCTCTTTACAAAATGATTCCCACAGGTAGAAAAAATCAACTGTCTGAGCCAGTTGTAGTGGATTCACCAGAACTTTTAACTTTAAATGATGAGCAATTGAGTGCTTATGAAAAAATAAAAGCAGATTTTGGAAATGAAAAAATTCATTTATTATATGGTATTACAGGAAGTGGTAAAACAGAAGTATATATCCATCTACTAAATCATATTCTTAAAAATACAGATAAGTCTGCTATTTTATTAGTACCGGAAATTTCGTTAACATTTCAAATCTTATATAGGTTGGAATTGATTTTTGGAAAGCAATTGGCATTGCTCCACTCAAATTTAAGAGTATCCGATAGGTATAAAAATTATCTTCAACTATTACGTGGTGAAAAGCGAATTGTTATTGGTACAAGAAGTGCTATTTTTGCACCTGTAAAAAATTTGGGACTGGTAATACTAGATGAAGAACATGATAATTCATATAAAGAACATTCTAATCCAAGATACCATGCCAGACAAGTTGCTCAACAGCGAATAAAAATAAATAAAGCAACTTTACTTTTGGGAAGTGCCACTCCTTCTTTAGAATCTTTTTACTATGCAAAAAAAGGAGTAATTGTAATGCATCGGCTCAGTAAGAGGGCTAAAAGTTCTGGTCTCTCAACTGTGCAAGTAGTTTCAAAAAAAGAAGATAAAGAATTAGTTGGTGAAGATTTACTCTTTAAAATCAAGCAAAGGTTGGAAAGAAAAGAACAGGTAGTTCTTCTATTAAATAGAAGAGGTTACAGTCCTTTGATTTATAATCGTAAAGAAAAAAAATTTATAGAGTGTCCTAATTGTACTTCAAATCTTTGCTATCATTCCAAAGGAAAAGCGATTTGCCACCTTTGCGGATACTCAGAAAAGTACATAAAAATCCTTAAGGAGTATCCTGATTCTATAGAACTGATGGGAGCCGGGACTCAAAAATTAGAAGAGTATTTATTAGAAAAATTTCCTGGTGTAAGATTGGAAAGACTAGATCAGGATTCCACTAAAAATAGGGAAGTGATTTCATCTACCATTACAAAGCTAATCAACAGGGAGTTGGATATACTTACAGGAACCCAAATGATTGCAAAGGGATTAGATGCACCTCTAGTGACTTTGGTGGGAGTTATCAATGCAGGAACAGGGCTTGGATTGCCAGATTTTCGAGCTGGTGAGAGGGTATTTTCATTATTAACTCAGGTTGCTGGCAGGGCAGGTCGAGCAGATCTAAATGGTGAAGTTATAATAGAGACTGTTAATACAGATCATAGAGTACTACAATTATCCAAAGAACAAAACTATGATAAATTTTACGATGAGGAAATAATAGTCAGAAGAAGTTTATTATTTCCACCTTTTACGAGGTTAATTAGAATTGTATCACGATCTTCAAAAGAGGAAAAAGCAAAAGAGACCATTGAAAAAATTAGCCAAATTTTACTTGAAAAATATAAAACTATGGATCATAATACAAATTACATCTTGGGTCCAGTGGAATGTCCATTTTTCAAAATAGACTCTAATTACAGATTTCATATTTTAATAAAAACAAATGAACAAAATTCTTTTCGGCAAATTATTAGAGAATTTGTACTTCCATTGGGAAGTTCTTCTGTTTACTTGGAAATAGACATAGACCCGGTAGATTTGGTATAAATAGAAAAATGAAAATTGGTTATTTTGGAACTCCAGAGCATTCAGCTAAACTCTTAAAATCTCTATACGATAGGGGGCATGAAATTTTATTCGTACTCACAAATATGGATAAGCCTCAGGGAAGGGATAGAAAGCTTAGCTTTTCGCCAGTGAAAATGATGGCAAATCAATTTAATACCCCTGTACTACAATTTCCTAATTTAAAAGATGATTTAGCATTTAAAGAAATAACATCATTTCAGGCTGAAATTTATATAGTATATGCTTACGGATCAATTATTCCAAGTAGAATTTTTCTTCATCCCCCCGCAAAAACAATCAACCTCCATGGGAGCATATTACCTGAGTTTAGGGGAGCATCACCTATCCAAGCAGCTATTCTAAATGGCAAAAATGAAACTGGTATCACACTTCAGTATATAACTGAGCAATTGGATGCTGGGGATATTATTTCTATATGTAAAATATTGATCAAAGAAGATGACACGTTCGGTACTCTATTGGATAAATTGACGGACTTGGGAACAGAGGAAATTCTCAGAGTTTTAGATACTTATTCTGGAGTAGAATTTCCTTCTCTTCCTCAGGATCATTCAAAAGCCTCTTTTTGCAAAAAAATAAAACCTGATGAGAGAAAATTAGATTTTTCAGAACCAGATATAGATATCCACAACAAGGTTCGTGCATTTAATCCTGGAAATATTTGCTTTACAATCTTTCGGGAAAAAAGACTAAATGTTTACAAAACCCAACTTTCCAATATAACATCAGAAGGTCCTATTGCTTCTATACAAGTGTTGGATAAAAAAACTTTTGGAGTAGTATGTGGAAATAAGAAAGTTTTAGTTATGGATGAAATTCAATTTGAAAATAAAAAAATAATAAAAGGTTCTGATTTTATAAATGGATCAAGACCAAATAATGGAGATCTTTTTATATGAATGAAGAAAAAAAGCCCGTATCATATTATCTAAAATTAATGCCACTGACTGGCTATATACTATATTTTGGTTTAGGATTACTCTTCTTTTTTCTTTCAGCTTTTATTGTGATACTTGTTAGAACAAAAAGTGATACTATGATAATTATGCCAGACCTAGTAGGTCAAAATTATGTAGATGTCCACAATGAATTAATGCGAATGAGATTAAAAGTTCGTTTAGAACCTAAAAGATATATAGATAAAAATGATGGAGAAATTTTATATCAGTCTATTTCTCCTGGAAAAAAATTTGAAAGTGGTAGTAAGCTTTATCTTACAGTAAACAATGGAGTTGATCGTGTCATTATCCCTGATTTTCGGGGTCAACAGATCAATAGTGCAAAAGCACTTATAGATAAAGTTATATCTGGAGATTCCTATGTTAGCATGTCAATAGGTGGTATTACATATATTCCTATCGCTGAGGGTTTAACTGCTGACACTGTAATTGACCAAATCCCTGAGCCAGGAAAAAATACCACAACTAGAGAAAAAATATATCTATTAGTCACAGAAAGTGGAAATAAAAATGATAAGTCATCTTCATTGAGCAATCCTTTTATGGGCAATCCATTTCCATTTGTCGCCACTGCACTACAGAAAAAAAATATCCCATTTAAACTCAGAGATATAATAACTACCCAGGATAAAAGAGAAAATGGATTGGTAACAAAAGTTGAAGAGACAGGCGGTGTATTTCAGTTGGCAGTATCTCTGTTTCCACTTGAAGAAAGAAATAAGCAGGGTTATGAAACATTTACTTTTCAGAATAAAAAGAAAGAAAAATACTCAGCAGTTGGAAAGTCCTTGCTCGATGAAAAATTAAGCTATGAAATCTTTAATAACATCGAGATAGATGCAGGAGAAAAATTCCAATATATATTTTATAGAATAGGTGATGTGGCAGTCAACGTACTACAAGGTAACGAAGTAATAGATACTTTTAAATTTAAAGCGGATTATAAAAAATGAAAATTTCAGCTTCAATTCTAGCAACTAACATAACTTCTTTGTGCAATACCCTTCCTCCCCTACAAAAAGAGAGCATTGATTATATTCATATAGATGTAATGGATGGTAATTTTGTTCCCCAGATTAGCTTTGGGGAGGCTATCACTGCAGAGGTTAGTAAATTGACATCTATCCCTTTGGATGTTCATTTGATGGTCCAAAATCCTGAGAAAGAAGTCCCTAAATATTATAAGTTTAAACCGGAATATATAACATTCCATGCAGAAACTACTTCCTTTGGTGTTCGTCTTTCCGAGGAAATTAAGGCAAATGGATCAAAAGTAGGAGTATCCTTAAATCCATCTACACCTCTTTCTGCAATTGAGAATCTCCTTCCCTATATGGACTTATTGTTGTTAATGACAGTTGATCCTGGATTCTATGGACAAAGCTTTGTAAAGAGCGGCATGGCTAAAATCCAAAAAGCATCAGAAATGATAAAGGGATCGGGAATCCAACTGGAAGTAGATGGGGGAGTAGGGCTTGGAAATATCCTAGAATTGAGTGGTCTAGGCGTTGGAATTTGTGTCGCTGGTTCTGGTGTCTTTAAAACAGGGGATCCAAATGTAAATGGGCTCAACTTAAAAAAGGCCTGCCAGAGATTCTAATACAAAAAACTTGATGTTTTAGAACAGTATTTTTTTCTTGATAACAAAGGAAGTAAACAATTGGTAAAGTTAAGATTGCAGAGGACAGGCTCAAAAAACTCTCCTCATTATAGAATTGTAGCAGCAGACAGTAGATTCCCCCGTGATGGAAGATTCATTGAAATCGTAGGCCAGTACCACCCCACTAACAAAGATGGTCAAATTGTTGTGAACAAAGAGCGTGCCATTGATTGGTTAAAAAAGGGAGCCCAGCCAACCAACACTGTGAATGGTATTTTTAAAAAAGCTGGGGTATTAGCAGAATTTAAAAGTGCAAAGTAATGGCTTCTGAAAATTTTTTAAAATACGTTGTATCTTTTCTTGTGGAAAAGCCTGAGGCAGTTGTGGTCAAAGAGGTTACTTCTGAGGAAGCCAATGTTTTAGAGTTGCGCGTAGCCCCAGAAGACATTGGCAAGGTCATAGGAAGAAATGGTAGAATAGCCCGTTCTCTACGAACTCTAGTTACAGCAGCAGGTATAAAAGGCGGAAAAAACTACACCTTAGAGATCATTGACTGAACAATTCCTTTCCCTTGGGAGGGTAGTCGGAACACACGGACTTCGGGGGGGATTGAAAGTATACGCGGAGAGAGGTATTCTCACTACTAGTTCTAAAGATCTCTCCATTCGTTTTGTTCCCGATCTAGATTCAAAGGTATACAAACTCCAATCAGTATCCAAACAAAAGCTCTTAGTTCTCAAATTAGAAGAAATATCTACCATCGAAGAAGCTGAAAAATTAGTTGGTAAATTTATTTATCTTTTAAAATCCGAAGTACCCGAACCCGAAAAAGATGAAGTATATGAATTCCAACTGATTGGTTTGGTGCCAAGGGAAAATGGGATAGTCTTTACTGATTTTAAAGTAACCTCCGTTCTCGACAATCCTGCCCATCCAATCCTAGAGTTTTCTAATGGAGACACCCAAGTCCTTGTGCCTTATATCCAAAGATTCGTAGGAAACATAGATGTTTCCTCGGGGTGTATTGATGTTATAGATTGGGAAGACTGGATTCGTGCACTTTAACTTCATCACCCTTTTTCCTAACAAAATCGAAGCCTACTTTCAGGAAGGTCTCCAGAGTAGAGCAATTGAAAGTGGGATTCTAACCTTCCAAACATGCAATCTTCGGCCTTTTGGGAATAAATGGGGCAGGGTGGATGACACCGTCTATGGAGGTGGTCCGGGAATGCTTTTGCGCATAGAGCCAATTGAAAAAGCCTTGGAAAGTTTGGATGATAGAGGTTATGTGATTCTCTTGTCTCCCAGTGGAACTTTGTTTTCTCAAAAAAAGGCGGAAGAGCTTTCTAAAAAACAATCCATCACTTTTATTTCGGGGTACTATGAGGGTGTGGATCATCGAGTTACTGAACATCTGATTGACGCAGAACTCAGTATTGGAAAATATGTAATTTCATCGGGCGACCTAGCTGCACTCTGCATTTCGGATTCCGTTTTGCGATTACTCCCCGGTTTTATGGGGGGAGGAGAAGAAAGTCTCAGAGATGAATCTCATACTCTAGATGATGTGCTTGACTATCCCCAATATACCAAGCCCGCCACCTACAAGGGGTGGGAAGTCCCCTCAGTTCTCTTAAATGGACACCATGGGGAAATAAAAAAATGGAAGGAGACCCACAGAAAATCTCCTTCTTCTGAATGAAAAAAAAGGAACCTACTATGAATCACGCACTTGCAGAAATATTTCAATCGGACATGAAACGAAATATCAATTTTGAGATAGGAGATACTGTAAAAGTCCACTATAGAATCCTAGAATCGGGAAAAGAACGCATCCAGGTTTATGAAGGTATCGTCATTGCTATGGCGAATAAAATGAATGGTAAAACTGTAACTATTCGTAGAATCTCCTATGATGTGGGTGTTGAAAGAATTTTTCCTATCTACTCTCCAAGGGTTGCAAAGTTTGAATTGGTTCGCAAGGGAGATGTTCGTAGAGCTAAACTATTCTATTTACGTGGAAAATCAGGAAAAGAGGCTAAGATCAAAGAGCTGAGGGGTGGACAGGCTATTGTTCAAGCAGAACGAAAGAAAGATGCAGAAGCATCAAAAGCAACTGAAAAAACACCTGAATTAGCACCAGCATAGTATTTGTTAACCCAGTTTGTTGGGATTATACCCCCAAAACAAACAATCTTTGGGATAGATGAAGCAGGGAGGGGTCCTCTAGCAGGACCTTTGTCTCTTGCGCTTGTTACCTTTTCACCATTAGTAACCTCAGAAATTGAATCTGGAAAAGTTCTTTCCGGACTGAACGATTCAAAGAAACTCTCCGCTAAAAAACGAAACTCCCTCTACTATGAAATTTTAACTCTTGGAACTTGTAGGCATACCTTTATATCCCACCGAAGTATAGATCTATTTGGAATTTCACACTGTATTTTTAAAGGGATTCTTAGATTGGTGAGAGAATTCAATACGCCCAAATCCCTATTTTTAATTGATGGAAATTATAAATTTGAGAAAAGATTTTCGAAAAAATCCTCATTTTCTTACCAATCTATCATAAAAGGTGATTCTAAAATTATTACAATTGCAGCAGCCTCTATCATAGCTAAAGTCAGACGAGATTCCTTTATGATTAAATTAGCAGAGAAATTCCCAGGGTATGGATTTGATAAAAATATGGGATATGGCACATCCAGGCATTTAGAAAGCATCTTAAACTTAGGTCTTACAAAGTACCATAGAAAGACATTCTATCATATGGAAGAACCATCTTTATTTTCTAAAGAAAAAGATTTGCATTGAAGATTCGAATATGGAAATATTGATGTATTCCGCATGAATGTTAATAAATTTGGAAATTTTACAAAAGAATCTAAATGCTCCAAATCATTTCTTTCATTCAAAAGTTTATTGAAAGGAAACACACATGGATGATAAATCTAATCTAAAACCTGGAAATATTCATTCATCCGATCCAAATAGTGCAATTTTAAAGTTATTACATAGTAGTACAAATAAACTAAAGCCTGAGTTTGAAAATGTTTATAAATATTCCTATTTAGCCGTTAAAGATTTTTATACACATGTTGCAGAAGATGAAGTATGTAGTACAAATGATTTACGAACTGCTTCAGAAAAGATATATGATTTTACATGCAGTTGTAGCAATTACCCATACTTATTACTTTATCATAAGGAGGATGGAGATTACTTATATAACCATGTTGTAAAAAGTACTTTTTACTCATTGTTAATTGCATCTGCAATGGACTATTCTAAACCATTAATTTTAGAGTTGGCATTTGCCTGTCTTTTGGCTGATTGTGGAATGTCAAAAATATCTCCTAGTATCACAAAATCTACATCTAAATTGTCTGCAGATGAAGTAATTGAAGTACAAAAGCATCCAATGCTAGGTTATCAATATCTTACCAAATCCTTAAAATTACGGCACAACCAAGCAGTTATTGCTTACCAACACCATGAAAACTATGATGGAACAGGATATCCGTCGCGTAGTAAAAAAACTGAAATTGAAGAAATTTCTTGTATATATACAATTGCAGATAATTTCTCTGCACTCATTTCTGATCGTCCATGGAGAAAAGCACATATGCCCTATGATGCTATGAAGATGATGATCAGTGTTACCATGAATAAATTTGATTTGAATATTTTAAGAATATTTTTAAACAAAGTTTCAATATATCCTGTTGGCTCTTATGTTGAGTTAAGTGATGGATCAGTCGCAAAAGTTTTAGAATCTAACAACGCAAAGATGTTGCGACCCTCTCTCTACTTGCTTCAAGACCCAAGTGGACAAAAACCTTTGGAAGAAACCTATATCAATCTAGTCAATGAAAATGAGCTTACAATAGTTAAGGCTATCACTCAGTAATCTATAAGTGGAAATGCCTTATCTCAAACTACTAAATCTCTTGACTTAAGTGAACGAGAGTCTAAATTAAGAGTAGGGTAGTGACGTAACGTAGGGTTAGTTTGGAAGTGTCTAAATATGGGATTCTAGCTACCACTCCTGTATTAAAAATTATGTTTCTAGAGGTGAACTTGATTTACTTAGCGATTCTCGATTTAAAATGGCCTGGCTTTAATTCAGATGCAGCATTTAAGGCTCTGATGATGGTTCTTGTTGTGGTAGCAATTGGTTTTATTTATATTCTTAACAAGAAAAGAGTCTCAAAAATTGAAAGTGCATGGCGTGATATTATGCGGTATGCCTATTCTAAAAGGTTGAACTCTGGTGATGTAGCTATATTAGAGAATTTTTTTAATAACGGGGGATTGAATTCACTTGAAAAGCTAACATTTTTAAAAGATCAAAAAAATTTCAAATCCTCTCTTATGGATCACTTTTCCAAGATCCACAATGGAAATGAAGAACATCTAATCCAAATCGTTCAAAAATTATTTTCAGAAAAAGAACATGGTTTAGAGATCAATGACCTAGAAGATATTGAAATTGGAGAACCATGCACTGTAGAATTTACCCAAGGGATTTTTCTGGGCACTGTTGTAAAGAAAGCGAATGGTGAGTTGCAATTGCAATTTTACCAAACCCATCCTGTAGGTAAAAAAGAGAATGCAGAAATACAGTGTTATTTTTTCCGCCTTGGGATGGGAGGATTTTTACTCAATGGAAGGGCTCGGAGGATGAAGGGCAATGGGATGGCATTTGGATTTGATGGAGGTGTAGAATGGAAGGCTGATCTTCATCTCACTGCTGAAATGAGAAGAGCTATGAAGATTTCTCCACACAAAGATCCTAAGGACAAATCAGAATCAGCCTCTGAAGAGGAATCAGAGGCTCTCAATGAACCTTCCACTATTCTTGCCACTACAACTAAAATTTCAGATAGAGCCGTTCTTTTAATGTTCACAGGGGGAATTATATCTCCCCTCTATTTAAAAAAATTTGATGTATGGGATGCAGAAATTGATCTAGAAGCTGGCAGGATGTTGGAAGTGTCCGGGAAAATTATGCCCTCTAGTTCAGAACCCGGGAAATATCTAATGAAATTCAATAGAATTCTTCCAGAACAAAAAAAGATGCTCTTTGGGGAAATAAAAAAATTCACTCCAACCCAAGAACAACTTTCTTGACCTTTCAATTATTTTTACTCTGAAAAAATGTACAGTTCCGATATTTTTATTGTAGTCTCTACCCCCTTGTAAATGTGAAAAAAACACTCATTGGCAAGGAGGGCGAAAACAAAGCTTATGTATACCTTGAATCATTGGGGCATACAATGTTGAGAAGAAATTTTCGCAAAAGAAACGGTGAAATAGATATAATAACCCGTTTAGAGAATACCTTGTACTTCATAGAAGTCAAGACATGGAGATCTGCTTTATCTCATCCATTAGAATCGCTTACAAATAAAAAATGCGATCGGATGAGAAGTATGGCAAAACTCTTTTTGTATGAGTGTGGTTGGGATGAATCAAACTTTTCTATATCTTTTTCCCTCCTCTATGTACAAGAAGAAAAAATAGATTTCTATACTAATTTATTTTGATTCTTTGAATCAGAGGTTACTGTTGTTCCTTGCGAGAGAATCACTCTCCGTAATACACAGAGTTCTCAAGGATGAGGACTTAACTTATGTTACAGGGAAGTAACTATGGCAAATATAATATTTTATGGTCACAGGGTTCCAGAATCTGATTATGGTCCTGATCCTGTGATACTTAGAAAAAGAGGGTTAGCTAGGAATACTCATAGTAAATTTGACTTATATAAAAAAAAGTTAGAGGATCCTTACTATATGGAATTTGCTATTAACAAAATAGCAATGGAACTTACTCACTTTTTGTCAAAGTAGGACTATTTGAGGAAAGTTGGATTAGAAGAAATCAGGTACCTCGCGTTTGATATTGATGGTACCCTATTCTCTTCTGAAGAAATAATACTTACTGTTTATAAAGAGTCTATTCTCTTATACAAGGAAAGAACTGGTTCAAAATTAGAGCTCCCTTCAAAAGAGAAAATCATGGCTCAAATAGGAAAACCCGTAAAAACAATTTTTTTAAATTTAGTACCTGAATTGTCAGAAAAAGATAGAGATTCTATTTCTGACGATGTCTTGCGAATTCTATGCGAAAAAGTAAGAAATGGAGAAGGTCATATTTATGATAATGTGAGGGATACGCTTATAAAGCTTCACCAAAGTTCCTTTATTCTAGTTACAGCATCTAATGGAAGATCCCAATATATAGATTCAATACTTGGTGTAGCAGGAGTGAATGATTTATTTAGTGATAAAGTAACTCTTAATTATGAAGATTTAAAAGTGAAAGGTGATATACTACTTTATTATATAAATAAATATAAAATTAATCCCAATCAAATACTAATGATTGGAGATAGATTTTCTGATTATGAAGCAGCACAAAAAGCTAAAACTCCTTTTTTGTTTTGTGAATATGGCCATGCGGAACCCGGTGAAATTCCTTCCTATACAGAAAAAGTTTCAAGTCTACCTGAATTTCTAGAAGTACTTATATAAAAATGATATTAGAATCATACAAAAATCTTTCATTAATAAGTAATCTCTATCAATAAAATATTTTTTTTGAATATAGCACTGTAATTCCTAAACAACTAAAAATTTTAACTTGACATTTTTAATCGTATATTTACGATATTAAATATGGCACAAAATAAAAAAGAAGAGTTTAGTGAAGACCTCAGAACTCTTGCTGAATTTTCAAAAGCTATTTCTCATCCGGCAAGGATTGCAATACTTCAAACAATTTCAGAAAAGAAAGAATGCATATGTGGAGAAATAGTAGACGTATTACCTTTGGCACAATCTACAGTTTCTCAACATTTAAAAGATTTAAAAGAGATAGGTTTGATTCAGGGAGAAGTAGAAGGGAATAAATCTTGTTATTGTATTAACTGGAATAAATTGGAAGAGCTAAATCAATCTTTCAACCTTTTTTATAAAAAAATAATTAAACATAAAAAAAATAGTAAAATAGATTGTTGTTAAATTGGAGAAAGAAATGGAAACAGCAGAATCATTAAAAGAAATTGTTAAGACTGCATATACTAAAATTGCATTACAGTCTAAAGTAGAAAATCAATCCTCCTGTTGCGGGAGTGGATCATGTAGTTCTGAGCCATATTCAATTTTTAGTGAAGATTACTCAAAGCTAGAGGGGTACAATGTAGATGCGGATTTGGGATTGGGATGTGGAATACCAACTCAATTTGCAAATATCAAATCAGGGGATGTTGTAATTGATTTAGGTTCAGGAGCCGGAAATGATGCCTTTGTAGTTAGGTCTATTGTTGGTATTACGGGGAAAGTAATTGGGATAGATATGACAGAGGCAATGATTGAAAAATCAAGAGCCAATAATGAAAAATTAGGTTTTAATAATGTCGAATTTAGATTTGGAGAAATAGAAAAAATTCCCTGCTCATCTAATATTGCAAATGTAATTGTTAGTAATTGTGTTTTGAACCTAGTCCCAGATAAAGAAAAAGCATTCATGGAAATTTTTAGGGTATTAAAAGAAGATGGTCATTTTTGCATTTCAGATATAGTTTTAAATGGAGAACTACCAGAAAAGTTAAAAGAGCATGCCGATATGTATGCTGGATGTGTATCATCTGCCATTCAGAAGGAAGACTACATGGCTTTTATTGAAAAAGCTGGTTTTTCAAATATCCAGATTGTAAAACAAAAAAATATTATTGTTCCAGATGATATTTTAAACCAATACCTTTCAGAAAATGAGCTAGAGGCTTATAAAAACTCCAAAACAGAAATCCAAAGTATAACTGTAACTGGAAAAAAAATTAGTATTCCTAATTTTTGTGGCATTGATTCAAGTTGTTGTTAATTCAAAAAATTGTACTGCAAAAGGATTGGTTTCTATTGTCTACAGGGCTAAAATGTAAACCTTTTTTTATTTGTTAACTTTTAGTATTAAAATCCTAACCTGTAGAATATCATAAAAATCTGAGAACAGAAAATAGACAAAAAGTTTGACTGTTTAGATTCTAAAAGAGATTCTATCCATGAGCAACTCACAAATAAAAGGAAATATGGGGTCTTCGGAAATGCAAATACCATCTTATGTAAAAAACCAAAAGTTAATCGACTGGGTAAAAGAAACCGCAGAACTAACCAAACCAGATCAGGTTTACTGGTGTGACGGTTCACAGGAAGAATATGACAGATTGTGTGAGGAAATGGTCAAAGCCGGTACTTTCATCCGCCTAAATCCTGAAAAAAAACCAAATTCATTTTTAGCATTTTCAGATCCCAGTGACGTGGCTCGAGTTGAGGATAGAACCTATATCAATTCCAAACGAAAAGAAGATGCAGGTCCCACCAACAATTGGATAGCTCCTGAAGAAATGAAAAAAACATTGGGTAAGCTAATGGATGGTTGTATGAAGGGGCGAACTCTATATGTAATTCCTTTTAGCATGGGTCCTCTTGGGTCTCCTATTGCTCATATTGGAGTGGAATTAACTGATTCTGCTTATGTAGTAGTGAATATGAAAATCATGACCCGTATGGGAAAGCAAGTCTATGATGTTTTAGCAAATGGTAATTTTGTAAAAGCACTTCACACTGTGGGTGCTCCACTCAGTCCCGGACAAAAGGATGTTTCTTGGCCTTGTAATCGTGACAATAAGTATATCTGTCACTTTCCAGAAGAAAATTCAATTATCTCCTATGGATCTGGATATGGTGGGAATGCATTGCTTGGTAAAAAGTGTTTTGCACTTAGGATTGCTTCTACAATGGGTCGGGATGAGGGTTGGTTAGCCGAACACATGCTTATCTTGGGTGTGGAAGATCCTAAAGGAGAAAAAACTTACATATCTGCAGCATTCCCATCTGCTTGTGGAAAAACAAATTTTGCCATGCTCATTCCACCTAAAAGCATGAATGGATGGAAAGTTACAACTGTGGGAGATGATATTGCATGGCTAAAAGCAGATCCATCAGGTCAGCTCAGGGCGATCAACCCCGAGGCTGGTTACTTTGGGGTTGCTCCAGGAACAAATTGGGATACTAATTCCAACGCCATGACCTCATTACAAAAAAATACAATATTTACAAATGTTGCTCTAACTCCAGATGGAGATGTTTGGTGGGAAGGACTCACCAAAGAAGCCCCCGAAGGATTGATAGATTGGACGGGAAACAAATATGATAAAAATTCTGGTAAACCTGCATCCCATGCAAACGCAAGGTTCACCGCTCCTGCTTACCAATGTCCATCAATTGATCCAAAGTGGGAAGATCCCTCTGGCGTTCCCATCAGCGCAATTATCTTTGGGGGCAGAAGAGCTACTACTGTTCCTCTAGTTTACCAGGCATTCAATTGGAACTATGGTGTGTACCTTGCAGCAACAATGGGCTCAGAAACCACTGCTGCTGCTTTTGGTCAACAAGGAGTAGTTAGAAGAGATCCTTTTGCCATGCTTCCATTTATGGGATACCACGCTGGAGATTATTTTAACCATTGGCTGAGCTTTGGTAGAAAACTTCCCAATCCTCCCCGAATCTTTGGAGTGAATTGGTTTCGAAAAGATGAAAATGGCAAGTTTATGTGGCCTGGATTTGGAGACAACATGCGTGTTTTAAAGTGGGTTGTTGATCGAGTGCATGGTCGAGGAATGGGAGTAGAATCCCCCATTGGTTGGATCCCTAAGTATGAAGATCTAGATTGGAGTGGGATCAATTTTTCTAAAGAAGAATTTGGAAAACTTATGCTCATTGATAGAGAACTTTGGAAGCAAGAAATTGCATCCCATGAAGATCTCTTTATGAAGCTCTATGACAAGTTGCCAAAAGAATTTACCTGGATTCGGGAATTGATCACATCAAGTCTCTGGAGATCACCAGCCCAATTTAGTTTGGCATCTGAACAATAAAAGAGAGTTCAGATATTTTTTAGAATAGAATTTAATAAATAAACTTTACTCTCTTTTTACAGTATCCTAGAAAAAAGAGAGTAAAGTATTCACTCATCCAAACTAAAGATCTTTTAGTTTTTTAATAATTTCTACCATTGCAAATGTATCCATTTTACAGTATTCAATTAGGTCATCTTTAACTGTAATACGTTTTTTCTCGGAAATATTTTGATCTAATTTTAGATGTAAATATTCTCTATTTGCAATACTCCCATCATGTATATTTAAATTCGAATAGTTAATCCCCGTCAGGGGGGTAATTACAGATTTTAAAGATGTACTTCCTGATTGAAGTGGGTTGTAATACGAAAAATTTTTAAATGGGAGAGATAGGTCTACAAAATTATCTTTTATCCCATTCCACCAATTTAAAAAATCAGGAAATACAGAAGCAGATTCTTTTATACATTTTTTTTCAATAGTATCATTGTAACAAATAATTGATCCTTGTGTGATAATAAGATTTGAGAGTGATTTCAAAATACCAAATCTTGGATCTTCTCCTTCTTCCTCTATAAAATGAAAATTTTCGATACTTCCATTTTCATTTTGTATATGTAAAGAGAATAAGAATGGAATATGTTGAAATGCTCTTGTAGATGGGTACAATGGTATGGCAGGATTGATTGCTTCAAAATCTAAGAAATAGTATGGGTACTTTAATTTTTGAAGAAAATCTGAGATTTCTTTAGCTTCTATATATACAGTTCCTTTTCGATCGCATTCTACCTGAATTTTTTGAACTTTATTTAATTCTGTATCATCTGGTATATCTCGTAAATAATAAATTTTATTATTAAATAATCTCTTAGAGGTTTCATTACTTTCTCTCAAAGTAAAAATATTCATATCCTCTGTTAAGTTCCAGCAATGAGGTGAAATTTTACATTCTTTAGGTGACTTACATGATTTTTCATTTAATAGAGGTTTTGTCTTGGAAGTAGAGACTAGATAGTTAGTTTTATCTGAAATTTCTTTTTCTAAATACGATATTTTATCTGTAGCATTAGAAATCTTAAAAAAAAAATCAGGCTGGATGGGAAACGTATGACTAATATTTGAATTAATGTAAAGAATTGTAATATTTCTAACCTTGAAACCTGTACTTTCAATTACAAATTTTTGAAATGCTAAATCAATATAATTTTCATGTTTAGGGTTTGTATTGCTACTAATATCTACTATATCTAAACTAGAATCTTCGTTTCGTATAAGGATGTCTGAACGAGATATAAAACTTGAAAAAGTAAAACAAGAATTATAAATAGTGGTTTGATTTAATAAAATTTCATTAGTTAATTTAGTAGCTGCATCAGTAGATAGTTGGTGTGATACTTCTTCTCCATTTGGATATAATTCCCGTGCCATACGAATAATTTCTTTAGTTTGTGAGCTGTGACGATAGCCAATCATATCCTGGCGGTGAACTATTTTTTGAGGATCATTGATCAAATGCCAAAAATGAAGATTGCATTTCATCCCTTTTTGAAAAAGTCTATTTCCTATTTGGAGATTTTCGTTAGGAGTATCCATTGAGAGATTTTTAAGAATAGAGTCCAAAATTCTTGAAAATTCTTTTTTATGGTTCAGGATCTGTCCTTTTTTTTAGTCCGGATAATTTAAAATAAAAATAAAACTGGATAGCTTTCCATACTTTATCTATTCTATAGGGTTTTGTAATAATTTTCCAAAGCCATCCCAAACCCCTAGTTTGAAAAAAATCTGGTATGTTATCTAAATTACCTGAGAGGATGTCAAATGTTCCCCACGTACCAATTACAACAGACTTTCCAAAAAAACCTGTATTATTTTCAATCCAAAGCTCTTGCTCGGGAAAATCCATACCTAAAAAGATAATATCAGGACTGGTCTTACGTATGGCTTCTTTGACCATCAATTCCCTTTCTTTGGTGGGATACCCTGAATGACGCCCAACAATTCGTATTGCAGGAAAGTGTTTGATTAAATTAAAAAATAACTGCTCGATTACCTTTTCTTTGCTTCCTAAAAAAAATAGTGTAAGACTCTGTTTTTCAGAGTATCTGATTAAATCCATCATGAGGCTTATAATAGAAATTCTTTCTTCTATTTTTGAGCCTATTTGACCGGCAGCCCATTCCATTCCACCGCTCTCCGCAAGAACCATAGATGCTTTCTTAGTAATACGATTTAAGGACTTCCCATCACGCATATCCATAAGTTTTATAGGGTCAAGAAAAAGTAGATGGTTAAATTTCTCTTTTTTTCTAATCCAATCTAGAATAATAGCAACTGCTTTATCCCTATTTATATTGTCTATTTCAACACCCGCTAATATGGTTTTAGGTCTTGTAGAAATATCTATATTTTGGTACTCTAAAAAATAGTCTCTCTCTTCTTTGGCTGACTGGTGTACGATTTGAAATTGTTCTTTCATGAGATTATCTACTTACATTAGCTTTGCCCGAACAAAAGTCAAGCTCTGTTTTTATGCCAAATTGACACAATTTTTGGGAAAAGCTCAAGATTCGAAAAAAGACTTATAGATGCAGGTACTACATTAGGAATCTTCGTAAGTTCATAAATATGGGATATGTTTATCCCACCTATAGGTACAAGAGGAATTTTAGATATTTTTGTTAGACATATAAGGTTTTCGAGTCCTATGGGAGGATAGGATGAGATTTTTGAGGAAGTTGGAAATAGGGGCCCAATACCAGTGTAGTCCCAGAAATCTTCTAGGGACTCAATGTCATCTTTTGAGTGTGAGGATGTGCCTTTGAGCATTTTGGAATCTTGTAGTTCTTGTTTTAAAGTCATGCTTATTTTCTCATAATCTTCTTTTCCAATATGGATTCCAAAAGCATTGCATTCGATAGCAATTTCTAAATGGTCATTAATTATGATGGGCAAATTTGTTTTTTTTTGGGTTGAAAGATATAAATTTTTGTAGTCTGAGGGTGAGAGTGATTTCGCACGGAGCTGAAAAAAAGAAATAGCTTTAGGGTATAACTCCCATGTGGAAATTAAGGATTGCAAAGGTATATTGTTTGCATTGCAAAAATTAAAATCTAAGATAGGGTAGAGTAGATTTCGGAAGTCCATCAACCCCCACCAACAAATTTAATAATTTCTAGCCTATCTGATTCCTCCAGGCTCTCATTGTAAAATGAGTCTTCAGGGATGATTTCGCCATTTTTTTCAATGGCAACTGTTCCTACCTGAATGCCATAAAAATCTAAAATTGCAGGAATATTCTTTTGGGAAAGAGAAGAGATAGATAATTCTTTACCATTGACAAGCATTTGATTCCTCACTTTTTATAGTCTTGAATGTATATTGACAGACTGTTTAGAGCTAATAATTTGGAAATTATGAAAATCGTCAAAATAATATTCATACTTTTATTTTTTATGAATTGCACATCAAATACAGATGAGTCTAAGCCCAAAGCAATTTTAACATACTTAACTACTTGTACAGGGTATAGTTTAACAAGTTGCCAAACGGCATGTTACACTTCTTGCTCAGCACCAGCATCTGATAATATAGCAGCAGAAAAAGTAAATTGTTTAAATACCTGTCAAAATAATTGTAGTACTAATTGTAATTATCTAACACTTTATACCACACTTAGTAGAAAACCTTAGCTTTAATTATCCTCTATGATGGTTGGGTCATCTACACTTCCTGATTTTTACAAAATACTAAATCTACCTTTTGGTAGTACATCTGAAATAATAAAAAAAACATATAGAGAATTAGCAAAAATTTACCACCCTGATAATAAATCTTCAGGTTGTAGAGAAAAATTTTTATTAGTTCACTCTGCTTATTCAACTCTTTCCGGTAATTTTCGAGAAAAATATGATATTCTCTATAAAAATACATACCGGGAGAAATACCTTAGAGAAACAACAAATTCTATTATATTGCCTCCTAGTCGAATTGTTTATACTACAACTATGTCCAAACTGGCAAAGCTGGGATTGATGAAAACAGGACTTCGGACGGGAGATAGGAGAAGATTTACAGGAATTTTTCATGATTTAGATTTGATTATCAAAGAAGAAGAGAAAAAATTTAAGATCTTAGCTAGGCTACCATTGACAGTGAGAGTCCTTTGTCCTGAGTGCATGGGTGGAAGTCATACATTTTGTGATGTATGTGGTGGAATTGGAACTTACAAAAGTACGCGTACTTTGCAAATTGGATTAGAGCCTCACCTCTTAGAGCCAGGAAAGATCTTTGAATTAGAACTCTCTCGATTTCGCCCTGATAAATTTATACATTTTAAGAAAAAACAATTAAGATTTAAAATAAACATATTATAAGAATATAGATTATATATTTTTTATATTTTTATTTTTTTCTAAAAACCCGGGGTTATTTTTTAGTTTGTATTGCAGAGCTCCTCTACTTATTCCTAGAAGCCTTGCTGCCTCATCTTGTGTTTTTCCAATAGACAAAGCCTCTCGAATCAATTTTTCTTCTAATTCAAAGATAGCTGTTTCGAGGTTTAAATCATTGCCTGTTTTGATTGTAAAAACTTTATTTGAGTCTGCTAGAAATTGTTTTTTTTCCACCTTTGGGTTTGAAAATATCTTTCTAACATCAGAAACTTCTCTACCAGTAAAGTTTCCAAATGCTTGGATGGATTCCGGAAGAGAGTCTACTCCAATGGAATCATCTGGAGATACAACCGCCATGTATTGGATTGTATTTTGTAGTTCACGAACATTTCCTGGCCAATTATAGTTTAGAAGAGACTCTGTAACTTCAGAACTAAGATTCTTATGTTTACCATATCGAATGTTAAAATCATTCAGAAAATGATGGGCTAGAAGTGGGATATCTCCCTGTCTTTCTCGAAGGGGAGGCAGTCTGATTGGAATCACCCCTAAACGGAAAAATAAATCCATTCTAAAGTTTCCCTTATCTACCTCAATTGACAGATCTCTATGTGTAGCCGAAACAACTCGAACATCTATCTTTATTTTTTTTAAATCCCCAACCCTTTCTATTTCTCTTTCTTGTAGTACACGCAAAAGCTTAATTTGTAGGGAGGGGCTCATTTCGAAAACTTCATCTAAAAAGATGGTTCCTCCATTTGCTGATTCAAACCTACCAATGTTATTTCTGTCGGCTCCCGTAAAAGCTCCTTTTACATGTCCAAAAAGCTCTGACTCCAATAAATTTTCATTTAGAGCGCCACAATTCATGCTGACAAAAGGATTAGGCTTTCTAGGGGAATGGTAGTGGAGGCTATGGGCGATCATTTCTTTTCCTGACCCTGATTCACCATAAATCAAAACACTAGCATCTGTGGGAGCAACAGTTCGTACTCTAGATTTTATAAATAAAATTTTAGGATCATACCCAATTATCTGGTTTAGAGTATCAGGATCTTTGTGAATTTTTAGAAAATATTCCCTATAATTTTTATTTTGGATAATTGCATTCGAAAGGTCAATTGCAACTGTCTCCAGATACTGAATGTGTTCTCTACTAAAATGGGCAGTTTTTTCGGATTCAATGTTTATTACACCTAAGACATCGTCACCATATAGAATTGGAACAGCTAATTCAGATTGGACAGTTTCTACTAGTTTTATGTATCTTTTATCTTTGAGGACATCCCTTACATAAACCGTATTTTTTATAAGTGCTGCATTACCTGTAATACCAACTCCTATTGGAAGTTTTACAGCTAATTTTTTTTCTTTATCCAATCCCCTTGCAGCAAGAATGATCAAAACTTTTTCAAATGGATCTGTAAGAGAAATATTTCCTGTTAGAGCATTACAAAAATCTAATATAATATCTAAAAGAGTATCAAATAAATTAAAAACGTTTTGATTAGAATCAAGTGTACTTCGAAACTTTAGTAAACTATCTGTAGTACTAACCATTCAATCCTAAATCAATCATTTGTAAAAATAAAAGGACTCAATTAAATTTTTTGTAAAATATTTTTTAAAATTATGGTTTTGAAATGATTGAATCCTCAATGGTTCGAAAAATCTTTAACATAGATTTAAGCTTCGTTAATTCAAGTATAGACATTACCTGGGTGGTAGGAGCGCAAATATGAACATATCCACCCTGTTTTATAAGTTTTGATTGTATATTTAAAAAGACACCTAAGCCAGATGAATCGATATAGTTGAGTTTATCAGTGTTTAAAATCAATTTTATTCTACCATTTTCAATTAGCTTATTCATGATACTTTTTAAATGAGGGGTAGAATATAAGTTTAACTCCCCGATAATATCTAAAATTACTCCATCCGCTGGCATAGCGGGGTGCAAATCAACTTTAGATTTGATTATTAAATTGGTTCCTTCATAGGAATATTCGGGGGAGTTAAAATCAATCTCATTCATTGTAAATCCTTAATTTTATTTTACTTCACTCACACCATCTGAAATTTGAAATGAGTAAAAATCTGCATCAATTGAAAATTTTTCCATATACATTTTTTTCACTTTAGAGGCAATTTTATTCATTTTACCTTTTTCATCTAAAACAATAGTACAACCTCCAAAGCCACCACCAATCATTCTGGCCCCTAAAACTCCTTCTGCTATAAGGCAGTCAACAAGGTAATCTGTTTCTGGACAGGATACCTCAAAAAGGTTAGATAGGGAATGATGAGTTTGGGTTAGTAAAGTACCTGCAGTTTTGAGATCTCCCTCTGAAAAGGCGTGGATGATGTCTTTTGTTCTTTGCTTTTCACCAAAAACATGTTTTCCTCGATTACTCTCTTCTATGGTCAATTGGAAATCAAGAAAATTTATTTCTTTTTCGGGTAGAGAGTAAAGATTTTTGTACCCAGTAAATTTTTTTGAGAGTTTATGGTAGAGAGACTCACATTCTTCCCTCCTTCTATTGTAGGCACTAGTCTCGAGGGAGTGCTTAACATTTGAATTGACTAAATAAAACTCATGATTGCCTGCATTGATAGAGGAGTAAGTGTAAGAGAGAGATTCGGTATCTAGAAGGATGCAATGGTCTTCTTTGCCTACTGAAATAATAAATTGATCCATGATACCACATTTGGTACCCACAAAATTATTTTCAGCCCTTTGCCCTATCACAGCAATTTTTTCCCTAGAGATCCCCAAATGAAATACTTCTGAGAGCGCAAATCCCACCCCAACCTCTAAGGATGCAGAAGAACTCAAACCTGCACCTTGGGGAATATCCCCATCTACCACCAGATCAAATCCAGAATAGGGATATCCTTCTTTGGTTAGTTCAGATAAGACTCCCAAAATATAGTTTCCCCAGGTATTGACTTTTAGATGGTTTAGGTCTTTGAGCTCTAAAAGCGAATCAAATTGTTTGGAGAATATCCTAAACGTATTGGTTTGGTTTGGGCGGATAGCAAGGATTGTAGAAAACTGAATGGCGGCTGGAAGTACGAGGCCACCTAAATAATCAACATGCTCTCCTATGATATTGATTCTAGCAGGAGAGCGAAAGATTCGGGGAGGGATGCCACTTCCATGGAGTTCAAAAAAAGTTTTCTGGATTGCATCTACCATAGCTATTTCTTCGTAGATTTCATCATTTGAGCATATTTCGCAACACAAGCCGAATATACCCCGCAGCTTCCTCCTTCCTGGTTTGATTTGTCAAAACACTCGAGAATCTTTTCCTGGTGCTTTTTACAACTCTCCGAGCAGCCTTTGCTTAGAGTTGCTTTTTGTTGCACATTGGCTTTGGTTTGGTTTATCTCTTCTGTGCATGTTATGAATTTATCACAAGCTTGTGGACAGGTGGATTCTGACAAAATAGGAAGGGAAAACGCTGCTATAAAAAATATACTTACTAAAAGGGTCAGATTTCTTTTGACAAAAACTATCATTGGTTATTTCTCCATTTTTTCTTTGGATGCTTCTGTTTCTAAAGTTAGACATCCCACGATTCGGGTTCAATCAATAAAAAGCTATCACATAGTAGTTGCCACGATTTTATAGAAAAATATTCTGGGTACTACCCCAAAAGAGGTTATAATGAGTATACCAGATCTTCTGTTATTAGTTTATGTTTTCTTTTTAGCAACCTACACGGGTATAGAATTGATTTCTAAAGTTCCCCCAACCCTCCATACACCTTTAATGTCAGGATCAAATGCAATTTCTGGAATCACAATCGTAGGAGCCATACTTTGTTCTGGTACAGACCAACCATTGGGGAGTTACTCAAAACTCTTGGGCATTGGGGCACTGATTTTAGCTACCATAAATGTCGTAGGTGGATATTTGGTTACGGATAGAATGCTGCGAATGTTTAAGAAGAAGAAATAAAATATGGAAACCAGTGAAATTTTAATAAAATTAGCCTACCTAGCATCTTCTCTCCTTTTTATTTTTGGAATCAAGCAGATGGGAAGAACTTCCAGTGCACGAAGTGGAAATCTTTATTCTGCAATAGCCATGTTAATAGCAATAGTGGCTACCCTAGTAGATAGTAAAGTTTTGAGTTATACTGAGATTATGGTGGGGATTCTCATAGGCTCTGGCATTGGAACCTTTGCATCAATTCGTGTCCCAATGACATCGATGCCGGAAATGGTCGCAATTTTCAATGGGGTAGGGGGTCTTGCATCTCTCTTTGTTGCGGTATCTGATTATTATTATCGATTTTTTGAAAATCATCAAAATCTAAACGAGGAAGGGCTCGCTATTATACTGACAAGTGTGGTGGTGAGTATTCTCATTGGAGCTATCACTTTTACAGGTTCGTATATAGCCTACGCGAAATTAAGCGGAACAATTGATGGAAGGGCAATCATGTACAAGGGTCAGCACTTCGTGAATTTGCTACTATTATTCGTTGCAATAATTAGTGGATTCATGGTAGTCGTTGCCCCGATGGAGCATACAGTTTTCCTATACATTCTTATTGGCGTTTCACTGCTCCTGGGAGTATTAACCGTACTACCAATTGGTGGGGCAGATATGCCTGTTGT
>CAMCZP010000009.1 GCA_945887855.1 Leptospira interrogans serovar Manilae
AAGTAAATCAGGAAGCTTATTACTATATTTATTTTTATCAATATTAATTTTTTCTAAAATACCATAAGTTATTAACTTAAATTCATTATTATTTTCAATATTTTTAGCTACTTTAATCAAATAACTAATTTTTTCTTCTAAATATGTAAATTCATTATTTGCATTGTACTTTCTAAAATAGAGGTATATCAAGATTGCTACAAAATCTTGATTATCTTCTTTCAAATTCAATAGATTATCTTCGATTTCTCTTCTAATAAAAATATTAGAATTGCTTGCAATTTCATTATCACTAATAAATTCATAGGTTTTTATCTCATATTTTTTATTAAATTTAGTAATTTTATATTCATTCGTATCTAACTCCAGTTCTATATTTTCATGATATTTTATATAATATTTTTCATTATATTTAAATTCTTTTTTTTCCCTTGGTTTTTTGATATTAATTATTTTATTTTTTTGAGACAAAAAGATTCCAACTTTACTCTCTTCACCTGGAATTTGCATCCTCTTTTCACTCCATATTTGAAGTTCTTCAGAAATGGGAGAATATATTCTGTGTAGAAATTTAAATTCCTCCCACGCATCATATATATCTATAAACAAAGATTCTACATTTTCTTTTTGATAAGAAGGTATATAAAATTTTTCATCTGGATAAGAAATGATTTTTGTAAATACTCTAAAATCATTTTTTTCTCTAGCAAAAAACTTAAGTTCTTCTTTTTGCAAAGACAATTCAATAGTACTAAAGTTCCGATTTTCTCTACTAAAATCTGGAAAAAAATTTTCTCTATACTCTAATTTATTCTTAAAGGTATCTAAAAAGTTCTCACTCCTTGAAATCATAAAAAAATAGCACTTTCCATAGTCTAGTCTTACCGGTATTTCTATATTTTCACCGCTTTTTCTGGTATTTGTATGAATTGTACTATTAGTAAGTATGCTTTTCATGACTATTGAACTACATATAAAACTATTCTCTAAATATTGAAAATATATCAAATATTCAGTGCTATGTTCTAAGTTTTTATCAGGAATTGGAAATGAAAATCGTACTACGTTTTCTTCTATATTAGCATATCCAAAATGCAGAAAGCTTCCACAGTGAGGACAATAAACAATAAATTTAATTCTCTGTTCTTTTGTTTCAATAACTTTTGAATCTATCAGCCCTTCGCCAAAAATTAGATTATCTTTTTGATATAGTTTTAAATTTTTTATTTGTAAAAGAGATTTAGAATATTTTGTAAATATAATAGTTTTAGAGTATAGTATCTTATCCTCTAAATAAAGTGATACTGTTGTAAACCCTTCTACAGATTCTAAAAATATTTCACCGTAGTACAACCCCCAAATATCAAATCTAACTTCCTTGTAAATTACACTTTTATTTGAAAATTCAAATTTTAACTTACAGGATAAACCAGAAAGTTCTTGGCTTAAGATAATTACCAATAAAATATCATTGACCTTGCTTATTGTTTCTAATATTTGAAAAGTTAACTTAATTGGCATAAACTTTTTTTTCTTACATGGAAGTTTATAGAAGTATAATATGATTCCATTATATGAAATTTTTGACTCTTCTTTTAGAGAGAGCACTGAAGTGATACATTTTTGTACAACATCCTCAAGTGATAATTTTTTATCTTCTTTTTCTAAAATTTTTTTATTTTTAAATATTGAATCTATAGGATTTTTAAAGTCAGGGTTATTTGTGTATAAATAAGAAATTACTTCTCTTGGTATTGTTTTTATAAAAATTTCAAAATCATCCTGTGATAATTCAAAAATTAACATTTCGGGCTGAAACAATTCCTTGCATAAATAGGCAAAAATTGTTTGGTCGAAAGAAAAATCTTGGGACATATCCTGAAGGATCCATCCAATTTCCGTGGTCTTCATCTTTCGTAAGATTCTTAGCAAATGAGAAAGAAAGTCTTTAGTTTCCAATTTTTTCCTGTTTTTAAAAAATACTTTTCCTTCAGCCCTATTTTTAAGAAAGGTATAAAATATATAAAATTAGAAAGACTAAGAGGCAACCAACCTATGAAAGTTGTAGTGTTAGTTAAGCAGGTTCCTGATACGGAAACCAGCATAAAACTTGGTGACAAGTCCATCAATGAAACGGGGATCAAATGGATTATTTCCCCTTATGATGAATTTGCAATTGAGGAAGGGATTAAAATTCGTGAAAAAAATGGTGGAGAAGTCATTGCTGTAACTGTGGGTCCCGATAGAACACAGGAAGCTCTTAGAACTGCTTATGCAATGGGTGTTGACAGCGCTATACATATCAAAGTAGATTCTTACAATACGTTTGATACAGCCTACACCTCCGAGCTTTTAGCCAGCTTCATTAAATCTATTTCCCCTGATTTAGTTATTTCAGGTAGACAATCCATTGACACTGATAGCTCCCAAGTTGGGGTTCAGGTAGCAGAAAGATTGGGATGGGGTCA
This sequence comes from Leptospira interrogans serovar Manilae, assembly GCA_945887855.1. GTDB lineage: Bacteria > Spirochaetota > Leptospiria > Leptospirales > Leptospiraceae > JACKPB01. Next base: position 2,469 of record CAMCZP010000009.1, read on the forward strand.
TGTTTCTCTCGCCCTCAAACTTGAATTCAATGGAACATCCGCAAAAGTAACACGAGAAATCGAAGGTGGAACTGCAATTGTAGAATCCTCACTTCCTCTCGTAGTAACTGCACAGAAGGGACTCAACGAACCAAGGTACCCTTCTCTCAAAGGGATCATGACAGCTAAAAAAAAGCCGATCACAACCAAACTCCCTCCAGACCTCGGAAATCCTGAAGCAAAGGTAGAAGTTACATCTATGGAGCCCCCACCAGCAAGGATCCCCGGCAGAAAGTTAGAGGCAGCGGACGCAGATGGATTTGCACAAACATTAGTAAAAGCACTCAGAGAAGAAGCAAAAGTTATATAGGAGAACCAATATGGCAAATGTACTAGTAGTGGGCGAAATCAAAGATGGAGCCCTAAAAAAAATCTCCAAAGAAGTGACCTCCACTGGAAAGAAAATTGCATCACAGCTAGGTGGTCAGGTTGAAGTACTATTAATTGGAGACGGTGCAGAGAAGTTTGCAGCTGAACTTACTGCTGTTGGAGCAGATAAGATCATCACTGCTAAAGGTGGTGATTTCAATGCAGAGGGATATGCAAATATCATAGCTGGTGTTGCGAAAGAAAAAGGTTCTTCCATAGTGATCCTCCCGCACACAAGCCAGGGAAAAGACTACTCCCCACGTGTAGCAGTGAAATTAGGTGCAGGGATTGTTGCAGATGCAGTAGAATTAAAGGTAGATGGTGGAACTATAATTGCTAGAAAACCAATTTATTCAGGAAAGGCATTTGCTAACTTAAAAGTAAATACAGATGTTAAGGTATTTTCCATCAGACCCAATTCCCAAGAAGTAGGTTCCGCATCCGGAGCGGGTGCCATGGAAGCCACATCGCAAGGAACTGGAGATGTAAAAGCTAAAGTGACCTCTTCAGAGCTCTCTGGGGGTAACAAGGTTCAACTCACCGAGGCTTCTATCATAGTTTCTGGAGGTCGTGGAATGAAAGGACCCGAAAACTTCCCTCTCCTACAAGAACTTTGTGATACTATTGGTGCTGCACTTGGTGCATCCAGAGCTGCTGTGGATGCTGGATGGATCTCTCACTCCCACCAGGTTGGTCAAACTGGAAAAACAGTTTCTCCTAATTGCTACATTGCATGTGGAATCAGTGGAAGTATCCAACACATGGCAGGGATGGGCTCATCTAAGTATATCGTAGCTATCAACAAAGATGGGGATGCTCCTATTTTTAAAGTAGCAACCTTCGGCGTAGTAGCTGATTTATTTGAGGTTGTTCCCTCTTTGACAAAAGAATTTAAAAAAGTTTTAGGATAGGCAAACCAAACAAATATAAGGTAGAGACAGGTTTTATAACTTCTCTCTACCTTCCAATTTCAATCTCTTAAAAATAAATTTTCCTTTTCATTTGATTGGAAAATCATAACTTAGGTCTATGGCTTTTCCCCAGCATCCAACTACCTGCAATTTAAAATTATATTTATATATTTTTTTGGGTAGTGCTCTACTTACATTCTCTTCTCCCATTTTTTCCCAATCAGGTGAAGAGCTATTGTCTCAATTGTTTTCTAAAATGAGTAGTCTTGAAAGTATTCGAGCAAATGTCTCTATCAATGGCACTACAGGACTTCTTTCTTATAAACATCCACACAATTTGTATCTTAAACTTTCTGATGGACGCATCATCTCAGCAAATGGGAGATCCCTTTGGTTTTACAATCCATCGAGAGCAATTGCAGGCAAACAAGATCTCAAGGGTTCCACCGGTGGGCTTCGGGGACTATTGTCTGGGTATGAGACTATAACAGCTTCTGGAAAAGTCATAAAACTCCAATCCGAAAAAAAAACGTATGAAGAGATCATAGTTTCCCTTTCGCCCGATAATGTTCTAAAAAGCATTCGCATGAAAAGACGGGGAGACAGTGATTACTATGAGATTTCACTTTCGGGTGTACAAACTGACATTGGCTTACCTGCTAGTATTTTTAACTACCATCCACCCTCCAGTGCTCAAATAGTGGAGAATCCTTTAAATCAGAGGGAATAACATTGAATGAAAATTTAAGTAGAACAGAAGCTCATAAAGTTTTTGCAAATCTGTATAGAAAAACCAGATCTCCTGAACACCAAGCAAAGGTAGATGAAATCATAACCCGTTCCAATGATGTTTTCATCCGAATTGACCTTATCAAGAAGTTAGACCAAGAATTTGAAAAATCCTCACGTCCTGATAAAAAAGAGTCTCCCTCATCTTCCAACATTGTTACTTCTCAAGAGACCCCAAAACCTACTGTTAAGAAAGAACCACCCAAACCTGCAGCTACCCCTCAAAAAACAGAAGGGGGATTGTTTGATAGAATTCTAGGAGCTGGTGGTCAAATTGGAAAATTTGCAAAAGAATCAAAATCACTTGATATAGGATTGCTGGGAAGGAAACCAACTGTATCACCTAATGTTGAGAAAATTTTCAAAACACTAAAAGAAGAAGAAATTATTGCTACTGCACAAGCTTTGAAATTTTGTGAGCAAGCAGGCTGGAGGATATGGAGTCCTGTAGAGTACAATGTAGTAGTAAATTTCAGTAGATTCTTCAGTGCATTTATAAGTTTAGATACTCTCTTCAAAGACGAAATATCTCCTGAAGTATTTCTGGGTAGATCCACTAAAATGCAAATGTACTACACTAGAATTGTAAATAATCCAAACACAAAAGATATAATTTTAGAAAAAGTGCCCAGCCTTGTTAAATTAGAAACCAAGCTCTCACCAAAAATGGAATCTATTATGAAGGGATTGACTTATATTCTTACCCTCGAAACAAGGCGACCAACCCTGAAAGATTCAATCATTGCTTACCACATAGTATTAAAGAAAAAGCTAGTTTTATGGGATGAGATAGAGAAATCTCTAGCTGTACCGCCAATTGATGATACAAAATTTAATGCTACTCCTGAAGTTAGTAAACAAATAGATATGAGTGCAGCTAAAATATATAATGATATCACTTCAATTCTAGCGAGCATGGAAGAAGTACAAACTATACGAAACTACTATTTTAACTTCAAACCTAATAAAGAACTGGATTTAGACTTTATAGATACAATTATCAATGACTATGTGATGCATTCTTTACCAGAAAGTTCTCAAAATGATCTTGTAAAAATAACCATTCGCCAGACTCCCTTCAAACTGCTCCAAGTTTTATGTAGGGATTTACAATCAGTTTATATCCCTGTCATAGAAGGGTTTATAAAAGTAGATTATATGAATGGAATTAAGGATACAAGTCTAGTCCAAACAGGATTATTCTTTAACGAAATAGATAAAATTACTGGAACCATTCGATCAGTAGAAGGGTTTACGAGAAAATTTCCAAGTTTTACGTATACATTTAAAAAATATGCAGATGATTTAAATAAAGGTACTACTGACCAATTAGAAAACCAACTTCTAAAGATGACCAGTGAAGCAGCAGAGCTCTTTGGGAAATTTGCAAAGAAATTAACTATTATCGTTGAAAATGATAAAATGGCTCAAGACCTTGAAAAATCCGGGCACTTAAATGAAAAAACATTATTTACAAAAGAAAAACCCATAGAAGAACTCAAATCAATGCAAAGGTTTATACCTTTTGGAACTGGAAAAATTATCACACAAAATAGATTGAACGGCAGAACCGTATCAGAATGCCTCTATGAATTAACAAAATATTTATACAACTATGCTGTTCTTTTTAAAGATCCAATGGCTTCTAGCTACCTAATGAGCTTTAGTGAAATAGAAGCTAATCTTAAAAAAATGTATTCAGAGTATGAAAGACTTGCCTGCAAACCATTTGTTGCTCCCGGAGCAGAGTAGATTTGAAAAGAATACTAACTGGTCTTCAGCCTTCTGGTAAGTTGCATCTTGGAAACTATTTTGCTGTAATGCAAAAAATGATCAAATACCAAGAAAATTATGACCTTTTTTTGTTTATAGCTAATCTTCATTCCCTCACTACTTTCCAATCAAAAGAATCTCAATTAAATTATACGTATGACGCTGTTGCAGATTTTTATTCATTGGGACTCGATCCTGACAAAGCAACTTTTTGGATCCAATCGGATGTTCCGGGTGTAACTGAACTTACTTGGTATCTCAGTAATTCGATAACTGTTAACCAACTCTCCTTAGCTCATTCTTATAAAGACAAAGTATCACATGGATTCAATCCATCGGGTGGTCTTTTCTTTTATCCAATTCTTATGGCTGCTGATATATTAGCATATGATTCAGATGTAGTACCAGTTGGAAAAGATCAAAAGCAGCATTTAGAAATTACCAGAGATATAGCTCAAAAATTTAACCAAGAACACGGGTCCGTTTTTAAAATACCAGAGCCTGAGATTGATGAAGATACAGCTGTGATACCTGGAGTAGATGGTAAAAAAATGTCTAAGTCATATCGTAATACAATTAATATTTTTGATTCAGAAAAAGATCTTAAAAAATCAGTAATGTCTATAGTTTCAGATTCCTCTGGTATAGATGAAGCAAAAGATCCTGATAAAAGTATAATCTATAACATTTATTCATTGTTTTTAACTGAATCAGAAAAAAGCGAACTCAAAGAAAGATTTCTAACACCAGGATTACGATATGGTGATATTAAAAAGGAACTACTCGGAAAAATATTGGACTACTTTTCTCCTTATAGGAAAAAAAGAGAAGATCTATTAAAAAATAAAGATTATATAGAAGAAAACTTAAAAAAAGGAAAAAATAAAGCGGAAGCTATTGTGCAAACAAAACTCTCACAAGTTAGGGATGTTTTAGGAGTTACTAGAGTACATTAGATTAATTTTGCAACCTCTGAAATAATTCCTATTGGCGAGAAAGGCTTTTCTATAAAAATATTTGCCCCTGCATCCATTGCAGCAGTTCGATCATTGATTCCACCTTTTGCTGTTAGAATTATGATAGGTGTTGATTGGAAAGCTTCCATCTGCCTAAGTTCTTTGACTGCATCTATTCCATTTTTTACAGGCATCATTATATCCATAATGATCAAATCAGGTATAAAGGTAATAGCCTTTTGGATACCAATCAATCCATTGTAAGCTGTTAATACTTGATACCCTTCTTTTACTAATATATCGGAGAGGATTTGAACCATCTGAGCTTGATCATCTACAACAAGAATTTTTTTCATGTCCCTTTCTCACTAATTTAAATATACTTCTTCGATTAAGATTCATTAAATAATTTTCAAATAAAAAATTTTTGGTAGTATAAGCTTAGATATGATATTTGTTCTTATCGATTAGTGTTTATATATAGAATATATAAACTTATTTCTTGTCAATTTTTTTTAGGACGAATCAATAATTTGTTTTATAGTTATAAAAAACTAATCTATTCAGTGATCTTAATCATAAAGGTTTTTGTATAAAAAATTCAAGGAAATCCTTCTTAGCCTTTAACTATTCCTTCTATCCTTTCCGTCATAAGTTTTCTAATCTTAGTATCAGGGAATTGAGCTAAAAATGTATTTAAGAATAGGGCATCTTTTTTCAAGCTCTCAGAAAATTCTTTCTGAATTTTGTAATTATTCATGAGTGCTAAAATTTTATCATTTTCAGTTTTTCCTTTTTCATCTTTAGACAAGAGGGAAATCACTTCTTTTTGTTCAGTTTTGTTTACTTTTTGCAATAGAAGTATCACCGGATATGTATAGAGTCCATTGCTAAAATCTTTAAGAGCCACTTTTCCAGATTTATCAGCAGACTCAAAATAATCGATGAAATCATCTTTCTTTTGGAAAAGGCTTCCCATAGTAACCCCAAAGGTATAGAGTTCTTTTATTTTTATACTAGAGACTTCCGCGAGAATTCCAGCTGTCTCTGTAACTGCACCAAAAAGAGAAGCTGTTTTTCCAAAAATAATTTTATCATAGATATTAGAAGTGATCTTTGGATTTTTTTCCCACTCCATTTGTAAAAGTTCCCCTACAGCTAAATCCCGGATAACCCTAGTGAAGGAGTCCATAAGCTTTGGATTTTGGAGTTTATTGAGATGTTCAATCCCAGATGCTAAGAGGTAATCTCCAGAGAGAATAGCTGACTTATTTCCGTATATCTTTCCAACAGTGGGCTCTCCCCTTCTTAGTTCCGCACCATCTACAACATCATCATGCAACAAGCTAGCACTGTGGATCAGTTCTGCAATAGCTCCAACATCTTGCCAAAGCTTGCCTTTATAACCTAAAAGTTGAGCTATAAATACGTGGGTCAGTGGTCTGATCCTTTTTCCACCTGATTTAATAACATATTTTTTAATATCCCTAAGGATGGGAAGATCCTCATGGATGATATCTTCTAATTTAGAGTCAAAGCTTTTGATAAATCGGGTAACATCTAAAGAAATAGGCATATTCTTTAAAAATGAAGACCCAAGATAAAATCAATAGATTATTCTAAATTTCATTTTTATTCTATTGACAATTGTCTGGATTTAGATATAATTCTGTTCACACCATACGGAATTACAAATGCAGAATACCCACTCAGATGAAGAACCCTTCCCACCCAAGAGCACTGAAAGTTTCTCTAAAAATTCTATGCTTGATCTTCAAGATTTAGAAAGTTTTAAAAAAACATTTATTGATAACAACCGAGGACGTCCTATATATTTGGTTCGGTTTGAAAATGTTGCGGGAAAAAGTTTGATTGATTTTATTAATTTACTCAAAAAAGAAATTCGATCTATCATTGAATGCAAAGAATTAGAAATAGGTTTTTATTTCATTGAGAACAAACAAAGTCTTTTGATGGGTGTTGTACCACGCAATGATCCAATTACTGAAAGTATGCCAAATGTAGACAATTCCTTTGGAAAATTTCACCAAGATTGTATTCGAAAAAATATCTGTAGTTTTGATTTTGGTATTGCAAGAACTCAGAGCAATTATATCTCCACAGTAAACGAAATATATTCTGACCTATACAAAACATCAGAAAAAAATCTAAATGATAATTTGGTGCGTTGGAGTTGGACCTATTTCAACCGTGCAAATACTTATATTTCTGGTGTCACACATGAAGCAATGATACAGCCCACTGTTCTCTATGACCATAAAAAAAGAACTTTCAGTGTAAAAGGAGGAGAAGTCTTTGTAGGTGGAGGTGCTTATCGTGGATACAAAGATTTAATCACCGATATTCCAAATGACCAAGATATCAAACGTATAGAACTCCTGATCTTAGAAAAATTAATCATAGCATGTGACAGAGCACCTGGATTATTAAAATTTAATATTTCTCCTCAATCCCTCATAGATACCTTTTCAAATTTTGAAAAGGTAAGTAGATTCAATCTTCTGATACGATCTAAAGGACTCCAACCTCAAAATGTACGATTTGAATTGATTGAGAAATCCTACGAAGAATCAGATGATTTTCAACTCAAAGATGTATGTCAATGTTTTTGGGACTATGGTTTTAGCTTTGCTGCTGATGACTTTGGGGTAAAAAGTTCAAGTCATCAAGTAGTTTTAGATTTAGGAATCATGATCCAAGAGTTTAAACTAGATCCAATTAGTTTTAAATTTAAGGTGAAAGAAGATAAAGTTAAATTTCTTGATAATTTAGCTTTTATAGACTATTGCAAAAAATTAGCAGATAATAGAGAAGCAGTCATAACCGCAGAGGCAGTAGAAGATATCGAAACATTACGATTTTTGTTAGCACACCAAATTTGGCAATTTCAAGCTTTCATTTTATTCAGTAAAATTAGTATTACACAGTATAAGGAAGAGTTTGCAAACTTAAAAGACTTATCTGAAGATATCGTTTTTGAAATACTTTCAAATCCTAAATTAATGAAAGAACAAAAGAAGATAGGGCATATATTTAAAGTTGCCCAAAACAATGGATTTTTATAGTTTTAAAAGTTTTTGTCGATCCTCTTTTGAAATATTTTTAAAATTTCTAATTTCATCATGAAATCTTTTTAAATCATATCCAGATTTTTGGTACTGATCTTGAAAAAATTTTTCTCCAGAGTTGTACCTAAGTACTCCAAGAAAAGTTTCATTGTTTATGATTGCTTTATGAAAATTTTTAGTATTTACAAATTCAAATTTTGATGTTTTTTCAAGAATTTTAGTCCTAAATTCTTCTATAAACATTTTTTTATCCTTTAACTTATCCTCATCTGAAAGATTACTTTCATATAAAATTTTTAGTTTTTCTCCGTACTCTTTTACTATTTCAAAAATTATTTTTTTCTCTATCTTAGTTACATTTCTCTTTTTCATTATTTCATTTGAAGATTGGTTGTTAATTGTTTCATAGTACTTCATTGTACCAATTTCTTCAATAAAACTTGCATAAGACTCATTGAAATCAGAGTCTCCATTAAAATAAACCGTGCTATGTGCCATCTCATGAAATACAAGTGCAATTAACTCATCATCACGTAATCTCAATTGTGGTGAAAGCAGAGGATCTGAGAACCATCCTAATGTTGAGTAACCTGACGTAATACGTAATCTTGTATCCAATCCTTTTTGGATCAAAGTATTTTCTTCCTCTCTTGCTTTTTGTATGTCAAAAAAACCTTTATAAGGAACATTCCCTACAATTGGAAACCACCATGTATAAGATTCAAATTTTAATGGATACGAAGCAGTGATATGCCAACCTACTTCATCTCTATCTAATTTCGTATAATATTCAAAACCACCTTCTGGATTTAGATATAAATCACTAGATGCAAACCTACGAGCATTGTGTATCAATTGAAATTTATTTTTCAACATGTCATCAGTTGTTGATGTCAAAATAGTAGAGATCTTTTCTCTTTTCCAAAGTATTTCAGATTGACCAATAGCTAGATGACTCAAGTATCCCAAACAATTTGTTAACAAAAGAGAGAAAAAAAATAGATAAAAATATATTATAAATATTTTTTTTACATAAATATTTTTTTCAAAAAAAATCCGACTCATTTTTGAAATTCTCTCAACAATAAAACTCTTTTTACTCATATTACACCATTCACCTAAAACATGTTTATGGGGAAAAAGAGTACAAACTTGATAAATATTTGTAACAGTCATAGAGAATTTTCCCCGGTTCCCTTTTACATAATTCATTATAATTTCCTTATCCATTTTTAAAAAGAACTATTGTTAAATATTTTTATTTTTGGAAAGTATAAGTTTAAGTGATCTAATCTTCATTGAAGAGGAGTATAGTTTTTTTATTTGTATTTTAGCGTCTATTTTTGCAAAGTGGCACTAGGGAGATATTAAATGTCTAACAAAGCAGAATTGATTATCGATGGAAAAAAAATCGAACTAGATATAATTCAGGGAAATGATGGTAAATCTGGTATAGATATATCCACTCTTTACGATAAGACAGGTTATGTTGCAGTTGATCCCGGTTTTTTTAACACTGCAGTAGGAAAAAGTCGAGTTTCTAGAAGAGACTCTGAAAAAGGTGAGCTTACATACAGAGGCTATTCCGTAAAAGACCTTGTAGACAACTCAACATTTGTAGAAACAGCATACCTACTCATCTATGGTGATCTTCCTAATAAAGAACAACTCAGTGATTTTTCTAAAAGGCTTTCCAAACATTCAATGATACACGAAGATATGATCAATCTCTTTGATGGATTCCCTGGGAAAGCACATCCTTTAGCAGTTCTCTCTACTATGGTCATGTCACTCTCAAGTTATTATTCTGCTGAATATGAAGAATCAGTTGACAAAGGTGTAGATCATATATCAAGACTATTAGCAAAAGTTAGAACTATAGCAGCTTTTTCATATAAAAGAATGATAGGAAAACCTTTTGTATATCCTGTAGACAAACTCCCCTACTGCACTAATTTTCTATATATGTTATTCTCTCTTCCCGCAGAGCCTTTTGAAGTGGATCCATACCATGAAAAGATTCTCAATAAACTCTGGATATTGTATGCAGACCACGAACAAAATGTTGCTGCTACTACAGTTCAGCTAGTTGGATCTACCAAAGCTAACTTATTTGCTTCTATTAGTGCTGGAATCTCTGCTCTGTGGGGATCTAGAGAAGGTGGGCAAAGCGTTGTGGCAATAGAATTAATAGAAGATATTATAAAAAATAAAAATGATTTTAAATCGACTTTAGATAAATTAAAATCTAGTGGTACACTTCTACAATCAACTATCTTTGGTCATTCTGCATACAAAACAGTAAGCCCTAGAGCAATAGTAGCAAAAGATATATTTCATGAATTTGCATCTAAATATAAAACTGATATCACAGAAACTGCATTAAAGATTGAAGAGTATACACTCAACGATCCATATTTTAAAGAAAATAATCTATATCCAAATTTAGAATTCTACAGTGGTATTATCTTTTATACAATGGGAATACCTAAAAATATGTTTACACTTATGCAAGCCATTGGAAAACTCCCGGGATGGTTAGCACACTGGAGAGAATTAAGAATTAGTAGTGATTCAAAGAAAGCTAGACCCAGACAAATCTATTCTGGTGAAATGAATAGATCCTATACTCCTATCGAAAAGAGGTAAATTTATTTATTAAAATTTCATTTCTTTTAAATTCACCTTATACTACATACCAAGCCAAAATCTATTTTGCAATGCAACAATAGATTTTGGTAGTCTTTTAAATTTTTAAAATTACATCTCTGTTTTTTTATATTGAAATGCGATTATACTTATCTTATACTAGTTAATACAATTGTTTATTCATGAAAATATAATATGATTCTTAGAAATTCTTTAATAGCATTTGGGATATTCTTCCCTCTAAATTATTTACTGGTCTGGTTTTTTAATGGATCTTCAATTTTAGATTTTTCTGAGAAATTAATTCTATCTATTCTCAGTTTTTCAATTGCTTATCGAATCAATTCAAAAACAAATAATGAAACAAAAGAGTACTTAAATATTGGAGTAATTTTCCTATTTATTATTTCCTATTATTCTATTTATAAAACTTATATATATAACTATTCAATTGAGTATGTTATAATTAGTTTATTTATTTTTCTTTTAAGTTCTATTTCTATTACAAATAAACTTATCTTATTTATTTATACTACTTTATCTTTTATAGGAAATTTCATAGCTTCTTCACTTATTTTACAAAGAGAACAGGTTATTAGTATTACGATTACCTCATTTTTATCATTTTCATTTTTATATTTAATTTTATATAATATAATAACTGAAAAAGAATTAATTTTTATTGATCAGGATTATATAAGAAGTAGTACTTTTGATTCTAATTCAGGCATTTTGATTACTGATAAATTTGATAAAATTTTATATGCAAACCCAGCTGCCTGCGAGTTGATCTCAGGAAATTTTAATCCTGATTTTTTAATGGGAACAAAAATTGAACTACCCATTGAGAGTAAGAACAAGTTATTAGGTACTCCCACAAATATAGATCTAAAAGAGAACAAACACATAGAGGTTCAATTTACTAAAGTTATTTGGAACCAAGAGATATGTTTTCTAATTCAACTAAAAGATCTAACAAAACAATATGAATCAGAATTAAAATTAAAGCACAATAATTATTTACTATCACAAACTTTAGAATATTCTAAAGATGGAATCTTAAGTTTAGATCAAAATGGAATTGTAATTTATGCTAATCCTAATGCACATAAATTTTTATCTACAAACACTGAAGAGCTTTTAGGAACTCATTTCCAATCCTTACTAAAATCCTCATCATTTGATGCAGAAAATGAAGATTCTAATACCCATCCCATTCAATTTACCTTTTCAGAGGGAAGAAGTTATACAATTTCTAAAGAGATTTTTTGGCGACCCAATGGTACTCATTTTATTGCGGAGTATTCAATCTCACCTATTTTAAATGAATCCAAAATCGATGGTGCTGTTCTTATTTTTCGAGATGTTTCTATCAAAAAAGAAAAAGAAGAATCGGAAGAAAAATATAAAAATGAATTACTTCATCTCACTTACAGTGCTAATAAATTTCTTGAAATACTAGATGAAAGTGACCTTTATACATTTATAGCCTTTGAGATGAATAGGTTTTTCCCTAATTCATCTCTCATAATCAATCTTTACGACCCCCTCTCTAACTTTTTTACAACAGTCTCTTATTCTGGCTTTGAATCAAAAATGAATGACATTTATTTACTATTGGGGCGAGATTTTAAAGGATTGAAGTACACAGATGAAACATTTGAACCTGAAAATCAAAAGGTCATTTCAACATCTACTCTTTTTGGATTGAAATATGGAAACTTCAATAGAAAGATTTGTTCTCAAATAGAACTAATCACAGAATGCAAACAAGTATATAGTATTCCATTCTTTTATAAATCTGTCTTTCTGGGGAACTGCATTCTTTTTTTTAAGGATGAATCATTTGAAATAACGGGAACTCTTGAAGTGTTTCAAAACCAAGTTTCCGTAAATCTATTCAAAAAAGTTAGTATGAAGCATCTCTTCAGGGATCGTTTGAGAGAGGAATCACTTATCCAAGCTATGTCTTTTCTCTATACTGAAATTAGCCCTGAAGGTTATATTTTATATGCAAACCCCGCATTCTTAAACATTTCAGGATACTCTTTGCAGGAGCTTCTTGGAAAAAGCGTATGGAGTCTTCTTATACCGGAAGCTACCCTAGAAGAAGTAGATAGATTCCGCTCAAAAATACAAAATCATCCTATACTAAATTTTAAATCATCGTTTTACACAAGAGGATTGGGTTCTATTCCAATAACCTGGGATTGGATTTTCCGAAAAAATGAAGGTGGGGATGGAGAAATCATTTCGGGAATCGGAAGAAATTGAAAAGTTCTTTTTAAATAAAAAATACAGATAAATCTGGTAAAAAAAGAAACGAGGCACCCTTTGGAATCTCTAAAATCTACTCCTCTAAACTCATACCACAGAGAATTAAATGCTAAAATGGTTCCATTTGGTGGTTGGGACATGCCTGTCCAATACACAGGTATTGTCGATGAACATATAAATACTAGAACCCAAGCTGGGCTTTTTGATGTTTCCCACATGGGAGAAATTTTTATTGAAGGGAAAAAGGATATCATTCTACCCTTTTTGGAAAAAGTGACCTGTAACTTAATTGGTTCTATGAAAGAGGGACAAGTTCAATACAATGCAATTTTAAATGAATCTGGAGGCTTGGTAGATGATATCACCCTCTATAAATTTCATGAAGAAAAATACATGATCTGCTCAAATGCTTCAAACTATGAAAATGTATATAATCATCTCCAACTATTTAATCCAGGATGCTCTATTCTAAATGCCAGTAGCTCTTATCACCAAATAGCTATCCAAGGTCCCAAAGCAGATGAAATTTTTTCTACTTACTTAGGCAAGTCTTTTTCAGATATTTTCTATTACCATTTCAAAGAAGTAGCATATAAAAATGAAAATATAATTGTATCACGAACTGGTTATACAGGAGAAGATGGCTTTGAAATATATACTTCTATCAATCTTGGTATACAAATTTGGAAAGAGCTTTTAAATATGGGTTCAAAGTTTGGGCTAAAACCAGTTGGTTTAGGAGCTAGGGATACATTGAGAATAGAAGCAAAATATCCACTCTATGGACATGAATTAAATATGAATTTAAGCCCCGTCCAATCAGGTATAGGATGGATAGTAAAATCAAAAGAAACTAAATTTTTTAATTATGATAAAATTATAGATGAAAAGAAAAATGGAAGTGATGTTTCTATTTTTGGCATATATTTAGATGAAGCTGGTGTTTTACGTGAAAACTATCCTGTCTTTTTGGAATCTGGTAAACAAATCGGATCCACCACTTCAGGAACATACTCCCCCTCCCTTAAAAAAGGAATAGGACTGGCTCTTTTAAATACTTCAGATATTAAAAATATTGATCATATTCTTGTAGAGATCAGAGGGGAAAAGAAAAAAGCTGTTATCAATAGAGGTTCTTTTATCAACGGTAGTATTAAAAAAAATAAATAGGTGTGTCTATGAATGTACTTGAAAACTTAAAATATACAGAAAAACATGAATGGGTAAAGATAGAAGGTAATACAGCTCTAATTGGTATTACAGATTATGCTCAAAATGCATTAGGAGATCTTGTTTTTATCCAACTTCCTAAAATTGGCAAAAAATATTCCAGAGGGGATAGCTGTGTTACGCTTGAATCCGTTAAAGCTGCAGAAGATGTCTATACTCCTATAAGTGGTGAAGTGAGTGAAGTAAATCCAGCTGTAGAGAAAGATCCATCATTAGTCAATAAAAATGCATATGAGTCTTGGATGGTAAAACTCATCAATTTTAATCCAAGTGATTTAAATTCTCTCTTATCCTCAGAAGCCTATAAAGATCTTTTAAAAGGACTATCTTAATCCAAAACTAATGAAGTGTTTTTTTTGCGGCTTTGAGAATCCTGAAAAGGTAAAGTTTTGTGGTGACTGTGGTAATAGTCTCACAGGATCAAATCCGAAGTATGACAAAAAAGACTCCGACTTAGAAATGCTGAACCAACACCTTTCTCCTAAATTTGTCTTAGAGAAAAAGATAGGAAAAGGTGGAATGGCTAGCGTTTATCTAGGTGACCAAACAACTCTTCAAAGAAAGATTGTTGTTAAAATACTAAACGAAGATATATCTCCCGATGAAGAAATAAGAGGTAGATTCCTACTAGAAGCAAGAGTCCCAGCAAAATTAAAACACAGTAATATTGTTGAAATCATAGATGTAGGGATTTGTAACGACAGACCATACTATATTATGGAATATGCATCTGGGGGCTCTTTAGCAGAAAAAGTAAAAAAATATAAGGATAAAAAAGTTCAATTCCCCTTTAGGGAATCCCTTGAAATTATAGCCAAAATTTTAGATGCTTTAAATTATTGTCATACAAATGATTTATTCTCCCATAGAGATATCAAGCCTGCTAATATAATGTTTAGATCTAATGGTGAGCCTATCATAGTAGACTTTGGAATTGTCAAAACTTCAGATGCATCAATAACAAGAACACGTATGACAATGGGAACTGCTAATTATATGAGTCCCGAGCAATGCCAGGGATTAAAAGACATAGATGGAAGAAGCGACATTTATTCTGTTGGTATAATGTTGTATGAGCTCTTAGCAGGAGAGCTCCCATTCAAAGGTGATACGGGCTTATCTATCATGATCAAGCAAGTAAAAGAAAAGCTCCCCAGTCTATTGGAAACCATTAAGAATAAAACAGATAAACCTGATCCAGAGTTTTTAAAATCTGTAGATAAAATTGAAAAAATCATCCAAAAAGCATGTCATAAAAATAGAAAAAAAAGATTCCAGAGTGCTGGAGACTTTGAAAGAGACCTACTAGAAGTTGCTGGAACAAAATTCAATTTAATCCCTGTTAGAGAATCTAACTTCCAACTTTCATGGGGCTTGGTATTTGCCTTTTTATTTTTGGGTCTAGGAATGGGAGCATTTTTGGTCTATAAGGTTGTCCTTGAAACACCAAAGTATGGATTCCAAATAGATTCTGTGCCTCCCGGTGCAACTGTTATAGACCAACAAACAGGTAAAATTGAGGGGAATACGCCTTTTAGGGATTCCAAACCAGAAAAAGGTATCTATACTTTTAAGATTATACTAGATGGCTATGAACCCGAATCTACTATTCTCCGATTGACCAATCCCGGAAAAACTGAAACTACTCTGCTTGAGCTTCGAAAATCTTATGGCAGGGGAGAAACAGCTTCTAATTTCCAAACAGAATTGATTGGAAAAGAAGGGAATCCCTCCATCCAGACACAAACATTTGGTGCAAATGGATTGAATTGGCAGGCTGGGGATATCAGGCGAATGAATTGGTACTCAGCAGTATCATATTGTAAAAATAATGGGATGCGACTCCCATCAAAGTCAGAGTTAAAACATGGTTTTGATTCCAAAACAAGAGCTCTCCTTGCATCTCCCTGCTGTGAGTATTGGTCTTCCACTACCCATGAGGATGATCCAAGTCATGCCTATAATATAAATGTTGGAAATTTAGAATCTTACTTTTCTTCTAAAACAAATCTATTTTATGTAAGATGCGTTTCTAAATAATTAAAATATGAGTGCATTTTAAAAATTAAATATTTATATGAAAAATAAAAAGGTTCATTCCTCAAAAAACGATAATAAACTATATGCAGGAGATTTTAAAAATGAATAGAATTAGCATCATATTAATCTGTTCTCTAAGTATCACACCATTTGTTACATTTGCTTCCGAAGTTAAAGAAGAAGAAAAGCCGCAACCCAAATTCTCCTTAAACTCAAATGAGGATGTATTTAAAAATGTAGTCAATGGCGACATTGGAGGATTGAAAAGAGCCTTAAAAGGTGGAGGGGATCCCAATGGACGAGTACGAGATCTAACTCCCCTAATGATTGCAGCGGGAACAGGCAATAAAGACATAATCACCGTACTTATAGAAAACAATGCAGATATAAATGCAAAGGGTGACCATGGTAAAACAGCTCTCACAATAGCCCTTCGTAGAAATAACCTCCAAACTGCGCAGGTCCTCATTGAGAAAGGTGCTGATGTCAACACTAGAGATGACAAAGGCGTTACTCCCCTCATGTGGGCTACCTATGAAGGTAGATTGGAAACAGTTAAATTCATTCTCCAAAATAAAGGCGATGTCAATGCATCCAACAATAAGGATCGAACCGCTTTAAATTATGCCAATGAAAGAAACCTAAAAGATATCATTGCTGCCCTCAAACAAGCTGGAGCAGAATAATCTAAATCAATCGGAATTAGTGCAATGCTTTGTAATAATTCCGAGAACTTTTTCTTATTTGAATCCTTTGAAACAACCCTATAAATCATTATTTGCATATCTCCTCTCTTCTTTTCTAATACTTTGTACTATCCTAAATTGTGTTACAGTTCCAGAAGAAGAGCAAATTCCTGAAGACTCTTTGGTAGAGGACGAGAAAGAGGAATCCAGTTCACTTAATTTTAATCATTTTAGGATGAATTTTAAGCCTTAATATTCATCTTTTCTTCCATGATTTCATATTTTGCTTACTTATTAAGCAAATCCTTTGTTTTTAGGTAAGAATATAGCTATAAATTTTGTTTAATTAGTTGGCATAGTTTATGCAGTGTATTTATTAGATAAATTTTGAAAGCTACGCAAATGAGGACAATTACCATGAATTCAATCTTAAAAATTACAGCATCTATGCTCCTACTCTTTTCACTCAGTTCCGTAATGGCAGTCAGTGAAGAAACAGAGACAAAATTATTAGAGCAAGCACTTGTAGAAGGTGCAGTTACAAAAGAGCAAAAAACTGCTATCAATCGTTACTTCATCAACATCGCTTCCCAAAAACAAAGAGAAGCAACTCGATATAGAGAAATGGCTGAGATTGGTAGAGGTGGAAAAGTAGCTTCCCAAGCATTTAAAAAACAAGAACTCCTAAAGAGAGCTGATTCCTTAGAAGCAGAAGCTAATTCTTACAAAGTACTTTCCATTTAATTCTCTTTCATAAAAAGCAGGATTCACTCCTGCTTTTTTTATGTTTGAACCTTTCTATATATAAAACCTTTACATTCCATCCTAACGTAAACTAACAAACTCCTTCTTATCTTACATTCTTTAACCCTTGGATATTTCTTTTTGAGAGGCCAAAATAAATATCAATTGAAATCTCATTATTTGAAGTTGGAATGGCGATAGGGCCACAAATGAATCGGAGACAAAATGAAACCTACAAAAACACATGACTTTGCCAGTCTACTGGAAGAAAGTTTTAAGAAGAGGAAAAATTTAGAAACTGGTTCCAGGCATACAGCTAAAATTATCACTCTCAGGGATGACTTCTTATTCGTAAAAACCCATGAGAACCTACAGGGAATTGTCTCTATGGAGGAATTCCAGGGCATGGAAACACCCATTGAAAATACTGAAATACAGGTTTTCTTTTTACGGGAAAACCATGGTGACTACTACTTTACAACCGCTCTCTCCGGTGAGGATATAAATCATGACAATCTCCAATTAGCTATGGAAAGGGAGATTCCTATTTGGGGTCAATATGCATCTGAAGCTCCTGGTGGATATGATGTAAGAATAGGTGAATTTAGTGCTTTCTGTCCCTACTCACAAATAGATCCCAATACTAAATCAAAAAGCCTTCAGGGAGTAAGATCTAAGTTTGTAGTACATGAAATTAATAGCAAGACAAGAAGGATTGTTTTATCTTCAAAAAAACTTTCAGATAAAGAGAAAGAGTTAAAAAAAGAAATCTTAAAAGATGAATTAAAAGAAGGATCTTTTGTCACCTGTACAATCAAATCTATACATACTTTCGGATTGATTGTGGATATGAATGGATTCGATGCACTAGTCCCTTCCAGCGAATCTAGCTTTAAGAAAAATGTAGACCTAAACAAAGAATTTCAAATTGGTCAGATTATCCGAGGAAAGATTATAGGTTTAGATTGGAAAGACAATAAGATTTCAATATCTTTGAAAGATAGCTTAGATGATCCATGGTCAAAAAGCATCCCTCTAAAAGAAGGGGATATAGTGACAGCTACAGTAGATATTATAAAACCATTTGGAATGTTCGTTAGGTTCAATGATCACTTTCATGGGTTGGTGTCCAATAGAGAAAGTGGATTACCACATCGTATTCCACTCAGCTCTCATTACAAACAGGGTGATACCATTGAAGTTTTTATCACAGAGGTAAATCCCTCTAAAAAACAAATTGCCGCCTCTATTTCAAAAGCAAAAGAAGCAAAGGAAAAACTAGACTACCAATCTTATATCTCTGATCAAAGCGTAAGCCATGTCTCTAGTTTTGGGCTGCTTTTGCAAAAAAATCTTAATAAAAAATAAATGATTTCGATAGCTCTATTTGAGCCTGAAATACCTCCCAATACAGGGAATATTGCCAGGCTCTGTGTGGGCTTAGATATTACTCTATATATCATAGGAAAACCCTCTTTTGACCTCTCCGAAAAGGCTGTTAGAAGGGCAGGATTGGATTATTGGTCATACTTACGTTTGTCTACATTTGAGACTTGGGAATCTTTTCTGCAAAGCAATGTAGTCCAAGCTGACAGAATTTTTGGGATAACAAAATTTGGGAAAAAATGCTATTATAATTCTAGGTTCCAATCAGGAGATTGCTTCCTCTTTGGAAGGGAGACAACAGGGCTCCCCGATTACATCCATGCATTTTTTAGTGAGGATAAAAGACTTTTTATTCCAATGCCAGGAGCAGTTCGGAGCCTAAATCTTTCTAATGCAGTTGCTGTCGTTGCATACGAAGCTTTTAGGCAAATTAATTTAGACTTAAATTTTTAAGAATTTAATTTAGACTTTACACAATAAAAAACATCGTTATATTAGGCAAAGTATGTCGTTATCTCCTGAAGAAACTGAAATATTAGATCTGATGAAAGCTATGCTACCAACAGGGTTATCTGGTTACCCTGCTGATTTTTTATCCTGGATAAAAATGGAATATAAGAAAAAAGGAAAGGCCTACTCTTCCGTTTCTATGAAATCCATTGAGAATTGTCTTACAGTGTTAAAAGCAGAAAATATTATCGAACCCAATAAAAATGATCCTAAAGAATTATGTGGTGTTAGTTCTGTTTTACTAAAATCATGGGTTAAAGATTCTTATGAAATCTACGGTGCATTTGAATTTTCACCAATCCAATATGTACGCTCCCGATTAGAGTCTTTTTTAAAAATAAACAATGTAGGGGAAGATGATCTAGTAGATGTTAGTATAGCAACTATAGAAGCTATTGAAAATGCTGCAAAATATGGTGATGGAAATAGTGTATTTGTATCTTGCAACATCCAAAATAAAAAACTAGAATTAGAGATTATTAATAAAATCAAAGACGTTGATCTAGAAACAGAATTATTAAAAAAATACACATCTGCAACTACTCTTATGAAGGGAGTAATGGTTATGCAAAAGCTCTTTAACCATGTAGATTTACAAATACTAGAAGAAACACAACAGGCTAAACTCTACGCTGAAAAACTATTCGCTTAAGTTCAAACAAACCTATATAAGTATTAAATAATATAAAACCTGTCGGTATTATCAGTCCTAGGGCTGGTGCTAATAAATAAGTCAATAGTATAGTTGATACAATCGTAGCGAAAAGACTAAATACCAAATCAAATGAAGCAAAGCTAATTTTTTTCTGCATTCTAGCTAATAAAAATAAACCAATCAATGGCCCGAATGTAAACGATGTAATCTTTAAACCCAAGTCCACCAAACCATTTGTGATACTTTCAGACATGAAATATGGCATCATAGAGCTTAAAAACAATATAAATCCCCAACCTATGCTTATGATTCGAGACAGAAAGAGTGATGGTTCCTCACTCGAGCTTTTTTTCATAAAATCAATTATAAAAGATAATGACATTGAATTAATAGAACTTGAAAGAGTAGACATTGCACTTGCTAGTATAGCAGCAATTAAAAGACCAATCACGGGAGATGGGATATTTTCAATGATATACTTTGAAAAAACTTTATCCTGAGGAATATCCACACCTTTAAAAAAAATAAATAATAGAAATCCAATAGATAAGAAAAGTGCAAACTGAATAAATACAAAAATACCAGAACCTATCAATGCTTTTTTACTATCTTGTAAATTCCCACATGCTAATAGTCTTTGGGCAAACATTTGATCCACACCATGTGAACCAATTGAAATCAGAATACCACTTAAAACTCCATTTATAAAATAATAGGGAGATTTAAAAAAAGATCCTTCAAATCCATGATAGAAAATAAACTTACCTGATTCTTGTCCTCTTACTAGTATCTCATTTAATGAAGTACCATCAATTGAATTGAATAGATGAACTAAAGCATAGATTCCACCACCTATATAAACAATAAATTGAATAGAATCAGTAATTACAACAGATTTAAAACCACCATAAACTGTATACAATATAGTAGTAAATGTGATAATAAATAGAGTTAAAATACTAATTTGATGATCTGAAAAGTAATCTCCTAAATAACCTTTTAAAATAAAAGTTATTGGTATAGAAGTTGCGTAAAGTCTGACACCATCAGCTAATACTCTTGTAATTAAAAAAACAGCTGAGGTATATTTTTGAGTATCAATACCTAAATTATCTCCTATCCACTGATATACAGATATATAATTATTACTGTAATACAGAGGAAGTATATAAAAAGCTACAATTATTCTTCCTATTATGAATCCAAATGCTATTTGTAAAAAAGAAAAATCAGACTTAAAGCTTATTCCCGGGACATTCAAAAAAGTTAAACTTGAAGTTTCAGTTGCTATTATAGAAAGCATAATAAAGTACCAAGGAAGATTTTTATCAGCTAAAAAAAAGTCTTTAGAATTTTTAGTATTACTAAAATATAGCCCTACTAAGGTTATGATAAATAAGTAAATAAAAATAACAATTAAATCTATAAAACTAAAATTCAAATCTACTGACTCCTATTGTTCACTATATAGATACTTTTTAGGTGGAATGGATATTATTCGCTGTATAGAAATTAAATATGCAAAAAGGATTGCAAAAGTAGATAGTAAAAAAACATAAATAAATTCCAAGAATGGAACTTTATAATTTATACTTAGTATCCAAGTAGATATAAAATAATTAGCAATCAATGCTAAAATAGCCGAAGATGCAAAAGAATAAAGAGTAACTGCAATAGCTTCTATTGTATATACCTTTCTGATAAATAAAGATCCTGCACCTACTATTTTATAGAGAGCAGTTTCCTGTTTTCTATCTTTTTCTTGTAAGTATAGAGAAGAGAATAGAACAAAGATAGCTGAAGAAAATATAAAATAAGTCATAAGATTAATTATAGAATTTATTTTAGAAAATATTGAGTTCAATCCTATTACTGTTTTTTCAATATCAAAAATAGTTATATTGGGATAGGCTTTTACAACTTTTCTCTGAAATTCAATTCGCTTAGATGATTCTGTAATAAAAAAAGAGCTAATATAATTGGAAGGGGCATATTCTAGATCTCCCCGAGAAAAAATAACAACAAAATTAGGTTTCATATCTGACCAATTCACTTCTCTAGTATTTGTGATTTTTCCAGAGACTTCTATACCCTGTATATCAAATTCTAATATATCCCCTACGTTTACACCTAGTGCTTTTGCAAAATCTTTTTCTACAGATATCTCATTTTTGGAATTTTTTTCCCAAAATTTTCCTCTGGAAATTTCTTCACTGTCGTACATATTATCTCTATATGATAAAAAGTACTCTCTTGTACGAGCTGTTGATTTCCAATCTCTATTGATCGATTCAAATTCAATACTATCTTTTTTTATAAGCTCATTATTAATTTTTTTTAATCTGGCTCCGATTACAGGAGATGTATAAATTTCTTTTGCATCGTATTCTTTTTGTAAATTAGAGATATAAGTAAGTTGTTCTGGCTTAATATCCAAAATAAACATATTTGCTTTTTGATGAGATACATCCCATCCACCTAATAAAATCAAACTATTTCGAACAATGATTGAGAGAAGTATGATTGATATTGCACTACCGATTCCCACTATTGGTAAACTCAGCCCACTACCAGTTTTGGAAATTTTTCCTATAATAAATCTAGTAGTACCAACTAAGATTCCCCATTCAGAAATTTTTCTACCTATGATTCTTAAGATAAAGTAAGAAATATAGATCAGGATAGGCAGAAAAACTAAAACCCCACTCAATAGAAAAGCCTTGAATAACTGTGTAGTTTCAATATATGCTATGAAAAAAAATATTATATATATAAATACTATTTGAAAAAGTAGTACTTTATTAGATATGAATTTTAGATTCAAAGAATTCTCTGTTTCACTACGAATAGCACTTAAAGGGCTCTGAATAAAAATTGCATATATAGAGTCTAAGGTTAATAAAAGAGGAATAAATATTCCAATAGAGATTCCCCAAATTATTGATTTTATATCTAAACTAGGTTTTATTTGAGATAAAAAGTCTGATCCAGTGATATCGGGGATATAAAATTGAGTTATATATCCCAACCCTACTCCCAATAAACTCCCTATTATAGATAGAACCATTATTTCTGTTAAAAATAATTTTATAGAAAACCAAGAGCTGGCACCTAAGCATTTAAAAATAGCAATTTCTTTAAATTTCAATTGTAGTCTAGTTCTAACAGTTATAAGGATAGAGATTGCTCCTAAGAAAAAAGAAGATAATCCTAACAGTATCATATAATCTAATGTACTGTAGATAAATTTTTGTGTTCCTGAACCTACTTCTGTATAATGATAAATAGTAATATCTTCTTTTATAAATTGATTAAAGTAACTTTTTTTAATATCCTGGGCATCTATTCGTTCTGGAAGGGAGATTAGCATATTATATCGAATTCTGCTTCCCCTCTGCTCAAGACCTGTACTTTTAAGAGCATCTATTTTAATTATAGATGCAGGGGCCATGCCAGAAAATCCACCCATATTGGATAAAGGTTCTTTTATAATATTACCTTTATAAATAAAAGATGTTTCTCCTAATTTTACTTTATCTCCCAATTTTAATTCTAGATTTTTAGTGATACTTTCATCTAAAAGGATCTCATTAGGTTTTAAATTTGTATAAGCATCATGTGGATTTGTTTTTAATTCACCATAAAAAGGGTATCCTATTCCTACTGCTTTCACCATAGAGAGATTAGTTTCTCCGGTAGTTTCATTGCTCATCATTGACAAAAATTGAACAGTATTCGTAGAATTAGAGTCTTTAGGTAATATCTTATGAATTTCAGAAATCTGGGCTTTAGTGAGTTTTCGAGAGGAATCAAAAGATATATCTGCCCCCATTAGTGTTTTAGACTCTTTGAGTATAGAGTTTTTTAAGCTATTTTTATATGAATTAATTCCAGTGACTGAACCTACACCTATGATAATCGAAAAAATAAATGTAAAAGATGAAAATGAAAAAATATTAATATTTTTTTTTAATAGTTCTTGTGAGATAGATAAATTCATTTCTTTTTTTTGGAAGTTACAGATTTTGATGGTTTAGAAACTTTTTCTTTGATTTCTAACTTCTTCATTTTTTCTGATAGTACTCCATTTCTCATTTCCATAATTCTACTTGAATAATCAGCAACGGCAGGATCATGTGTTACAATGATTAGAGTAGATCCCATAGATTTATTTAGATCCAATAACATATTCATAATCAATTCACCATTCCGAGAATCTAAATTACCAGTTGGTTCATCAGCAAATAATAGTTTAGGATTATTAATAAAAGCTCTAGCAATAGCTACTCTCTGTTCTTCGCCACCAGATAATTGAGAAGGGAGATGGTGAATTCTTGCTTCTAGTGATACTTTTTTCAAGAGTTCTCCGGCACGTTCTTTGATTTCTTTGTCCTTGTACTTGCCTGAAATAAGTAAGGGCAAACCTACATTTTCAATTGCATTTAGATTCTTTATAAGTTGAAAATTTTGAAATATAAATCCAATTTTTTCCGATCGAATTTTGCCAAGTTGATCTTCCTGCTTAGATGTTATCTCTTCACCATCAATGTAAACTCTTCCTTTATCAGGCTTATCTAAACCTGCTGCTATTCCTAAAAATGTTGATTTTCCAGAGCCCGATGGACCCATAATTGAAATAAACTCTCCTGCATTAACATCCAAATTTAAATCAAAGAGGATAGGTAATTCTCCTTCTGGAGTTTTATATGATTTATAAATTTTTTCAAGTTTCAACATATTCTCTAATTTTTTTTCCTTATTGCAATACAGGTTATATATTCTAATATATTTCCATTACCATGTTTATCTTTCTGCCAAGACTCTAAACTGGTAATTAAATTTAAAATTAAATCTTTTGAGGTTTTTATATTTCTTTCAAATGAATTTAATTTCTTATTTAAGTAATCCGAAAGCTCATTATTTCTAAATTCATTTAACATTTCTAGCCTATCTGAAAGTATCAATAGATATTCCCCTACTTTAAATTCGATTCCTATTGGATTGGTATTAGAAAATTTTTTATCTAAATACTCTTCTTCTATACTAGATAAAAGTTCAGTTGAGTTTTCTTTTAATAAAAAGATTGGTTTATTTTGAAATTTGTGATATATTAATTTATTAGAATTTTTAGATATATATGCAATAAACATATTTGTTTTTTCTGTAATATATTCATTTACTAATCTAAATATATCATGAAATAACTCCTCTTCTACTAAATGAGAAAAGCTTTTCATAGCTAATAGAGTAGATTTTACTTTCAATTTATATATGGAACTATTGAGATTATCTAAAGGGCTTCCTGTCATACATACTATACATCCATTTCTTGTGTCAACAATCTCTATTAGATCAGAAAATGATTTTTCGCTCTTATTAGGTAAAACAGCAACATCTAAATTTTCAATAGGATTTAGCTTTATACTATAAACAACAGGAAGTAATTTTGAAATTAAATCTATCTTTAAATTCGAAGAATGATTATTTTTATCTATAGACTCATTTTCTAAATAATTATTGTATGTTTCAACAAGTGTATCTCTTAGTTCAATTAATTCATTATAAGCAAGTTTTTTAGTTAGCATTTTATCTTGATAATTTTCAAAACGAGTATTAGAAATAAACATGCAAAAGTTTTTCAGTTGATTTGTAAAACTATATGTATAAAGAAAAATAACAACAGCCATTGCTAAAGAAAAAGAGAGTGCAATAAATACCCTTCCAATATATATAAGTGGAAGTATTTCATTTGTTTTTTCTAATTGTCTGAAAATATAAATATCTTCAATATATATCAAAGCTACAAAAAAAGTAAAAATTAATATAAAAGCATTAAAAGTAGATGAAAGCAAAAAGGTTTTAGAATTTCTCATGGTCTTCGTTTACAAATTAATAACATTCTTCCAGCACTTTCCTGAAATTTATCCATCCTAAAATTACTATAATTATTAAGTATGTCAAAACCTATACTCATTAGGATTGTTTGGATTTCGCTGTATGAAAACACTCTCATTACGTGACGATCCTTAACCGTTTCTTGGTTTAGGTTATAAATAAAGTTAACTTCAACTAAATTTTCATTGCCTTCAGGACTACTTGCAACTCGAAATCCTCTGTTTCGTTTTATCATAAGGCTACCAACTTTACTTAAACTAACAGGAGCAATTGGCTTACGTTTAATTTTGCGTACGGGAGAAGAATTCCAAATCTCAAGTATAAATAATCCTTTTGGACGAAGACTTTCACGGATATTTACCAATGCATCAGAAATTTCTTGATCTTTGATTATATAATTAAAAGTACCAAACATACATATTATAGCATCTACTAAATCTTCTTTTTTATAGGTCTGAAGGTCGGCTATTTCGAAATCACATTTCGGATATCTTTTTTTAGCTATACCAACCATCTCTTCTGATATATCTATTCCTCTAACATTAAAACCATTTTGGTTTAGAGCAAATACATGTTCACCACTTCCACAACCTAGGTCTAATGCTGTCTTTATATTGTACTTGAGAAAAAGCTTGCCTAGAAAATCAATTTCCTCATCAAACTTACGTCCAACTTTTTCGATTTCGTAGTAGTATTCTGCTAGTTCTCTATATAATTTCATATATTGTTTGTAATTTAGAAAATCTGTTGAATTGAGAGGGTAACCTGAACATTCGGTATATAAGCACATTTATAGAGACTATAAAAAAATCAATGAAAGCTTTCTACCCATTAATACTTTTTTTAATAACCATAATTTCCGTCCATGCAAAAACACCTCAAAGTATAGTCACACAAACAGAAGTATTCATTTGGGGTACCATTTTTTTTTCGATCTCTCTAGGTAGTCTCCTACTCATAGTACATCTATTTCCAAAAAGCAACACATACAAATCACAATTTATACAAGAAGAACCAAGCCAGCCCGAAAGTGAATTTTCTGAGGTTGAAGAAGAGCCAGTAATTGACACTTTATCAACAAATAAAGTAAATAACTCTTCTACTTTTACATCTATCACCTCAATGGACTCAGTCCCAAATATTCCATTAATAAAAACTTCTGAAAACGTATTACAATCTAATTCAGATAAGCAAAGTCCTCAAAAACTTCAGCCTCCAATTAATTGCATCACAATTAATTTTGATAGTGTATATAAGATGAGACTATTGGATGTTGAAAATATTTGTAAAGAATTTATAGAAAAATTAAATTCAATAACAAAAACAAGAAGTACTTCTATATATTTTATAAAAAACAATCTCTTTGTATGCTATCTAGAAAAAAAAATGAATTCGTTTATAGAATATGATGTGACCAAAGAAAAGATAGATCTTTCTCAAGATATAGTAAGTTTCTTATATAAGAAATTAGGTGCATTTTCTTCAACACATTCTGATGCTGTATTACCTTTGATAAGCAATCAAGAATTATTCGGTGCTATCAAAATTCAATTTTTCAATCCAATTAAAAATAATGAAGTGAATTTAATCTGGAAAGAAATCAAACACTTCTCTGGTTTGTTTTATGAAACTTATTTCTCAAGTCCTCCAATTGAACAAGAGGAATCACAAACTTTTTCTACTTCTGATTTTCAGAAAACTCTTTTAAAGTATTTTCCTAATACAGGGAACTCCAGTCTTATTTTACTAAAAATTTTTAAAACGAAAGTAGCTACTACAATAGAATTTCGAGTATCAGCAGCACTTAGAAAAATTTTAAAGAATAATATAGATATTTATAAACTAAATGATGATACTTATAGTTTTATCCTAAATAAGGAAACTTCCACAATTCTAGAAAATAACATTGGAATGTTCATTGGAGAATTGATCAATGAGGATCCAACTTTGGAAATATGCATAGCAAATGCTTTTACAACTCCAACAAATAAAGATATTGACGATTGGTATAGGGCTGCTTTGGTTTCCTTAAAGGTAGCAGTATCAAAAGGAGTTAATAAGTATAATTTTGTCCATTGAACGCTCATCCATTAGAAAATATTTTCTTGGAATAAAGTTTTTATCAGGTTACGTTGTATCTCCAAATACAAACCTTATCTCTGTTCGGGAAGAACAATTTATAGATTCCGAATCTGGTCGATCATACAGAGTTAAGATTCTACATCCAAAATCAAAAATAAATACAAAACTACCGGGAGTCCTCCTTCTTCATGGAATGAACAAACAAGGAATTGATGACTCCCGTATTCTTCATCTTGCAAACATAATCACAGATATGGGATACACTACAATCCTTCCTGAAATCCCAGAGGTTACTGAGCTACAGATCAATGAGTCCACATTGGACTCTGTTTACCATGCATTATGTAGCGTAGTAGAAAGAAATGACCTTTTTTTGGACAAAAGATTGGGATTTTTTTCTGTCAGCTTCTGTGGAGGGATTGGTTTGATTACAATATCTAAACCAAAGTTAAAAGACAAAATTTCTGCAATAGTAACGATTGGTGCTTATTCGCATTTTGGAAGCACCATTCCCTTTGTAATGGATAATTACGAAGAGGATAACTATGGTACCTGCATTTTTTTTCATAATTATATAGATTTTTTTGATAAATCCGCTAAAAATTTAAAAATTTACTTCTATGAAGCAGCAATGGATAATGGTCTAAAAAGAACTGGGGAAAATGCTATTGCACCAAAAGTATTTTTAACCCTAAATGAAAAAGAATTAGAACTTTATCGGCGAATTCATGAAGATAAAGAATTTAGAAAAAATCTTTTTGAAGAGTTTCGTCTAAATTCTAAGTCTTTAATAGACTATTTATCTCCGATAAATTATCTTGAGAAGATAATATCATCAATTAGTTTAGTGCATGGGAAGGGGGATCTTGTGATTCCTGAAATTGAATCTCAAGAACTAGCAAAAGAACTTGATAAACTCAAGAAGCCCTACAAACTTGAGATAACAAGGCTTTTATCCCATGGTGACACACTGCCAATTTGGAAGCAAATACCTGGAATTCCAGGATTGGCATCAGCATTTGGTTATTTTTTTACAAATATATAAATATAAATCAGAGTAGAGGAAATGGCAGTAGAAGACGGAAAAAAAGAAAATAAGGGAAATTCCCCAGTAAGTTCTGATCCAATTGCCCACATGAAAGTGGAGATAGTCTCGGGTAATATGGAGGCTTACTTTACTCTCAATACAGAAGGTATGGATTTCAGTCAAATTGAAACAACTGTTATTTATAACTACCTTACTAACAATACGAAACTGTACTCGGAGCTAATTGATTACAATAAGATCAATGAAGTGATAGCTACCGTTAAGAAGATCAAAAGCGGTGCCATCAAAGATACGTCTATTCGGGTAGTGATAGCGAAAGGTGTTCCCCTCACAGAAGGGCTAGATGGTTGGATAAAATATTACCACCCCCATAACCAACGGGTTGTGATTGGAGCTGATGGCAAAGCTGATTTTAGAAACTTAGAAAAGTACATTACAATCAAACAAGGTGAGAAGATAGCCACTGTATTCCAAGGAGTTCCAGGAAAACCGGGTAGAGATGTAATCGGTATAGAGATTTTTCCCAAAGCAATCAAAAAACCAAAGATTGAAATTGGGGTAAATATCACTTCTGAAACCATAATCTCACAAGAAGAACCAGATAAGATTTATAATGAATTCAGTGCTTCGTGTGATGGAGTTTTGATTTCCAATGATGATTCCATTCAGGTATCAGAAGAGCTTCGCCTGACAACAAATGTTGGTATCTCCACTGGAAATATTAACTACCAGGGTAGTATTACAGTTGAAGGCTCCATAGAAGAAGGTGCAAAGGTAGTATGCACTGGGATGCTCATGGTCAATGAAAACGTTGAGTCCAGTGACCTTGATATAGGCCAGGATATGAGTGTCAAAGGTGGAATTAAGCTAAAAAATCGTGGAATCATTAAGGTTAAAGGAAACCTTCGGTCAAAATTCATAGAAAATGCTATCCTAGAAGTAGATGGGGATGTAATTGTAGAAGGCTCCATACTAAACTCAAAAATTTACTGTTTGGGCAGTGTACTTCTAATTGGAGCAACCAGTGGGATTTTAGGTTCGGAAATCATTGTGTTTGGTAGTGTTTCCACGGTTAACTTGGGTTCTACTGCAGGACTCGATGTGGTCATTGATATGGGCTACCATTATAAAAATGATAAGCTCTACAATGAAATTGGAAACATGATAAAAAATTCCGACAAAGAACTCGCTACCCTAGTTCCTCAAGTTCAGCAAATGAATAACATTATCAAGCAAAGTCGGGGCAAGCTAGATGAAGATAGAAAAAGAAAGTATAAAGAATTAATTGATACATTTAAACAAAAGAATGAATTACACCGCCGATTGGTCAATAAACAAGAAGAGTTAAAAACTTCTAGATTCAACTCCGATAAAATCAATTTAATTGTAAAGGGAGCTGGGTATACAGGTGCAACAATTAAGTATCGTAGACAGGTTGAAAAAATATCTGTGGTACAGTCTGCATTTATGATGAATTTCTATCCCGGACAAGACCATTCTCCAATGACAGGACTGAGTACAGTAGCAAGTAAAAAATCTAAGGCATAAACACTAAATGGTTTCTACATAACTCTTCTTCTCTAATTGGAAACAGTAACATATGATTTCATTCCTACCTAATAAATCTAAATCTACAAATAGGGCATATGCATAAAAAAGTAATCGTAATTGGTGCTTCCAGTGGAATTGGTTCAGAGATAGCAAAAGAGCATCTCAAAAAAGGTAACCATGTAGTGCTTGTAGCACGAAGAACAGAAGAAATACAAAATAGAATTCTGGAATGTGGAGAATTGCCACCTAGCTCTAGGGCTCATATTTTAACACATGATGTTGCAGACACTCAAACTACCCCAAGTTTATTTTCTAAAGCAATTGAACTCTTAGATGGATTAGATGAAATCTATTTTGCATCTGGAATTATGCACAAAGTAGAAATAGATGAGTACAATACGAATTTAGATCTACAAATGATAGAGGTCAATCTCTGTGGAGCAATTGCTTGGTTGAATCCTGCTGCTGCATTCTTTAGTAAAAAAGGAAGTGGTAAAATCATAGGAATTTCCTCTATAGCTGGTGATAGAGGAAGAGTAGGAAATCCTGTTTACAATACATCCAAAGCAGCCTTAAATACATACTTAGAAGGATTGCGGAATAGACTCTCAAAAAAAGGAGTCTTGGTTTTAACTATCAAACCTGGTTTCATCGACACAGCAATGACCAAAGGTATGAAGGGTTTATTTTGGGTGATAAGTGCAAATAAAGCAGCTTCCATAATCATAGATTCTGCAGAATCTGGAAAAGAAGATATATATGTTCCTTCTAGATGGTGGTTAGTGGGATTTATAATAAAAAATATTCCATCCTTTATTTTTAAGAAATTAAGTGTATGACTAATTCTAATTCATCTCTATCAATTATAATACCTGAATCAAGTGTTGTTCAATCCTGGGGGATGACACATACTGTTATAGTTCCTGTAATGACCCCAACAACATTAGAGGAAATAAAATCTATTTTTTCCTATGCAAAAGTGCATAAACTAAAAGTTGCCTTTCGTGGAGGGGGATGTAGTTACGGAGATGCATCCATAATAGATGATGGAATTATTCTCGATATGAGTAAGTTCAATAAAATCTTGGATGGAGAGTGTAGAGATGGTGTCATCTTAGCACAATCTGGAGTGACCATCCAGCAACTCTGGGAAACAGCCGTAGAAAAAGGATACTGGCCTCCCGTAGTGAGTGGGACAATGTTTCCAACTTTGGGTGGAGCTCTCTCTATGAACATACATGGGAAAAATAATTTTTGCATGGGTCCCATTGGTGAACATATACTAGAATTTACTCTTTTAACTCCTGAGGGAAACTTATTAACCTGTAGCCCAGAACAAAACAAAGATATTTTTTATTCTGCAATTGGTGGGTTGGGAATGCTTGGATGCTTTATAGATATCAAGATCAAATTGAAAAAAATATATTCTGGTAAGCTCAGTGTTACACCTGCCCCCATTCACTCACTAGAAGAAATGATTGAATACTTTGAAAAAAATTATAAAACTTCTGACTATCTTGTTGGATGGATAGATGCTTTCGCTTCTGGTACCTCTTTGGGAAGAGGTCAAATTCATAAAGGAAATTATATTCCTGAAAATGAAGATCCTAATTTTCTAGAAAATCGCAAAGTGATTCATCAACATCTTCCATCTAAATTTTTTGGTATCGTACCTAAATCTTGGATGTGGCTCTTTATGTACCCATTTTCAAATCGATTTGGAATGAAGTTTATCAATTCTTTGAAATTCCTCTCTGGAACACTCTTATCTAAGCCATACAAACAGGGGCATGCAGAATATGCTTTCTTATTAGACTACGTTCCTAATTGGAAATATATTTACAAGCCAGGGAGCATGATCCAATACCAAGTATTTATTCCTAAAGAAGATGCTCTCAAAAGTATGAAAGAAATTTTAGAGCTCTGTCAAAAAAGAAATATTGTGTCCTACTTGGCAGTTTTTAAAAAGCACAGAAAAGATAATTTTTTACTTAGCCACAGTGTGGATGGTTATTCTTTAGCTCTAGATTTTCCTGTGACAGAAGATACAAAAAGTAAAATTTGGGAATTAGCATATGAGTTGGATGCAATAGTTGTAAATAATAAAGGAAAATTTTATTTTGCAAAAGATAGCACATTGAGACCGGTCATTGCAGAGAAAATCTTTAAAAAAGAAGTTATGGATACATTTAAAAAAATCAAAGACAGATTGGATCCCAGTCATATTTTATTAACAGATTTATACCATAGGATATTTCTTTCATAATATGTTTAAAGGTTTTATAGTTGCATTGTTTTTTTGGATGTCTTTAGCGGCAGGTGTTCATTTTGGAATGCCAAAGTACTTTGAAGTTCCATTTGGAAGTTATTTAGAATTAAATTATTTGTTTATAGCATCCGTACCAATGGTTGCCATTGGAAGTATTTTAGGTGGTATTGCAAAAGTTACATATACAGATAGATTTAAAAAGTTACTTCTAATCTGTTTATTTTTAGTTTATTTGTCGTGTTTATTTTTTTCAAGTTATGAAGTTATGATTTCTAAATCAATATACCAAACCGGCTCTGATAGGTTGATTGCTATTTTAGTGATTGGAAGCAATAATTTTTTATTGTATGGATTTATGTTCTTGCCTATTATTCTTTTGGAAGTATTCTTAGTAGATATGTTTTGCCCACCTGTTTACTAAGGAGATATTGATGGAAGAAAAATCTATTCTATCCTCAGATCCAAATAATTTAAATTCTGAACTATCTCCAACTGAGAAACAAAAAGTTCAAGAAATATCTAAATCAATTAATTTGAACGATTCACAAGGTATCATCCAGTATGGAGTGAGTGTTCAAACTAAAATCTCTGAGTTTTCAGATAATGTACTACAAGAAATTCAATCCAAAGATGCAGGACAATCAGGTGAAATTTTAAATAATCTAATGCTAAAAATTAAAGAGATGGATATTGGAAGTCTCTCTACTGAAGAAAGTTTTTTAGCAAAAGTGCCCATTCTTTCAGGATTTGTAAGTTCCACTAAAAAGTTTATTTCACGTTATGAAAAAGTAAGTTTCCAAATTGAGAAAATTATTGATGAGCTTCACAGTTCGAGAACTAATCTATTAAAAGACATCCAACTACTCGAAGGGCTTTATAATAAAAATTTTGAGTACTACAAAGAGCTTTATTTGTACATAATTGCAGGTGAGCTAAAACTCAAAGAGCTAATAGAAATTACCATCCCGGATATAAAAGGAAAGGCAGAAAAATCAAAAGATCCGTTAGACGCACAAAAGTATCAGGATCTTATGCAGATGGTTAATCGTTTTGAAAAAAAGATACATGATCTAAAACTAAGTAAGACTTTATCTTTTCAAATGGCTCCTCAAATACGACTGATTCAAAATAACAATCAACTCCTAATAGAAAAAATACAAACATCTATTTTAAATACTATCCCACTTTGGAAAAATCACATAGTAATAGCTATAGGTTTAGTAAGACAAAAAAAAGCATTGGATGCCCAAAAAGAAATAACAAATGCAACCAATGAAATGCTCACTAAAAATTCCGAACTCCTCAAAATAGGAAGCATAGAAATTGCTAAAGAATCAGAACGTGGAATTGTTGATATTGAAACTCTAAAAAAGATTAATGATGATCTAATTAATACGATTGACGAAACTTTAAAGATCCAAATGGAAGGAAAACAAAAAAGAATTTCTGCAGAAACTGAATTAAATAAACTAGAAGTTGATCTAAAACAAAGACTCATAGAAGCAAAAAATCAACTTCAATGAAAGAAACACTCCCTGCTCCCATAAACAAAGAAGAAATTGTTTGGGCAAGGTATGCACATGTAAGTTCTCTTTTGACATACATCCTTGCTATCACACCTTTCTTACATTTACATGAAGGAGCGGTTTTTTCTATACTCGTTCCTATTTTTATTTTAATTTTTCAAAGAAAATCTGATTATGTAGTTGAGCAAGCTGTAGAAGCAGGATATTTTCAATTGCTATTGGCTGGGATGTTTTGGGCAGTGCCAGAACTTTTTCCATATACAAATGCAGTTGACTCTTTTAATATATTTAAACTATTTAGATTTATAGCATATATAGGAATAGGAACTATACATTTCATCACCCTTGGTTGGTCAGTCATTTCCATATCTTATGGAAAGTCATACAATCATTTTTTATCACCTTTTAAATCTTTATTTACTTCATTAAAAAAAAGGAAGATAGAAAAATCAATTGTCAATAACAAACTCGATGATTTATCTCAAAAAATGTACTACGATGTCAAAGAAAGTATAGAAAAAAAAATTGAAATATTTAATAAATTAAAGGTACAAAACTCTGATTCAAATATAAAACAGAAACTAAATAAAATTAATATTTCATTATCTAAACTCATTGATGCACTAAAGAATGATCCAAGTGAATTTATAAATTCAAGACACTTCTTAAATTATATTTTAGATTCTCTTTCCACAATTTTACAGAAGTATTATGAATTAAATAAAATTGAAGTTAAAGATGAAACAATCAAAAGTTCTCTACATAAAGTTCCTTCCGTCTTAGATTCTATAGGTGATTCTATAGATAAGTACCAACAAAAAATTATGGAAAAAACTGTAATGCAATTAGATACAGAAATTGAAGTTATGAAAAAAACTATAGATATGGAATTCTTTAAATAGTTGTTCTAGATTTTATAGCAATGCCCAGAGTATATTGATCAGCATATTCCAATGTACTACCAACTGTAACTCCATGTGCAATACGAGTGATTTTAACAGGTGTATCTTTGAGTAAACTTGAGATATATGATGCAGTAGCATTTCCTTCAAGTGTTGGATTGGTAGCTATCAATAATTCTTCTACAGGAAAGTCTTTTATTCTTTGTAAAAGTTCCATAATTCTAAGTTTTTCGGGACCTATTCCATCTAGTGGAGAAATCACGCCGTTTAAGACGTGGTATTTTCCTCTGATTTCTCCTGTTTTTTCAAGAAA
This sequence comes from Leptospira interrogans serovar Manilae, assembly GCA_945887855.1. Lineage (GTDB taxonomy): Bacteria > Spirochaetota > Leptospiria > Leptospirales > Leptospiraceae > JACKPB01. The sequence goes on from CAMCZP010000009.1 coordinate 38,158, forward strand.
AAATATATCCTCTGATTTTTCTACTACGCAAATTATAGCAGAAGATCTTTTCGGAGATTCACAAATCTCACAAATTTGCTTTTCTGTCATACCACCACAAATTTCACAAAAAGTGATACTATCCCGAACAAGCTGTAAATTATTTAAGAAATCTTTAAAAGCCTTTGGTTCCATTCTTAAGAGATGAAACCCAATTCTCAGTGCACTTTTTCTTCCAATCCCTGGAAGCGATGTCAAAGTAGTGAGCAGGCGATCGAGAATCTTCTCAGTCACCGTCTAAGCCAAACATTTTTCCAATCTCACCTGGATCCATTCCACCTGTCACAGATTTTAACTCATGGGCCATAGCTTCTTTTGATTTTTTGATTGCCTCATTTGTAGCGGAGATGATAAGATCTTCCATCATCTTTACATCCTCTCCCTCAAAAAGATCTTTGTTGATTTTTATATTTGTGACAACTCCATCACCACTCACTGTCACATCTACCATGCCTGCACCAGCAGTTGCACTTACACGTATCAAGGAAATCCTCTTCTGTGCGGCAGCCATATTCTTTTTCATATCTTTGACTTTTGAGTATGTATCTGCTAGTTGATCTATTTTTTTACCAAACATTTTATACCTCTATTCTATGTCGGGGTATTCATCTACTTCAACGCCCGAAAATGTATCTTTTATTGAACCTTCTACATCATTCACAATAGTAGTTGGTTTTACTTCCACAGTATTTTCAGGTTTTGAGACAGGCAAGTGATTTAAATCCTTTTGCACAAGTTCCCCTAGCTCTCCAATTTTAGCCAAAACACCAGCAATTGAGGGTTTGCTTAAATCATAAAATAATTTTCTAAATTGGATTTCGAAAAAAACTTTTATTTCATAGGAGTTCCGCAGTCGGGCATTTATAAGCTTGTCATACATTGAATACACTCGATCAGAAATTAAAAGAAGGGATTCCATACGATAATCTTTGACAAAGCTTTGCATTTTTGCTGAGTCTTCAATGGAAAAATTTATACTTTCCCTAGAGACAATATTTTCTTTTAGTAATATTGAGGAGTGGATAAAGTCTAAATAGTCCCAGAGAAATTTTTTTAAATCTATTCCTTGAGTGAAAATTGTTTCCAAAATTAAAAGGGTTGCCTGGGAGTTTCTTTCCTCTAGAAGTGACCTTAGTAAATCTTGGAAAGTTTGAACTCCCCTGTACCCAATCATTTTTCCTACTAGTGAACCTGTTAACTTTCCATCTGTAAATGTTACAGCTTGTTCCATGAAGGAAAGGGTATCGCGTACAGAACCATCCCCTTTTTTAGCTATCCAAAATAAACCTTCTCTGTCATACTCATAGTTTTCAATTTTACAAAGTTTTTCTATGTACTCTTCTAAGAGTGCAGTGGAAACTTTTTGAAATACAAAATCTTGGCATCTGGATAGAATAGTTTCTGGAACTTTGTGGAGGTCTGTAGTTGCCAGAACAAAGACAACATGTGCAGGGGGTTCTTCTAATGTTTTCAAAAGAGCATTGAATGCCTCTGTAGTAAGCATGTGAAACTCATCTATGATATAGACTTTATACTTTCCACCCATGGGACTAAACTGAACGCTTTCTTTTAAATCCCGGATGTTGTCTATTTTTCGATTGGTGGCGGCATCGATCTCAATCACATCCGTGGAGATCCCACGTGTAATTTCTACACAGGAATGGCACTCATTGCAAGGTTCATTTTCTATTGGATGCTCACAATTTAACCTTTTAGCAAGAATCCGGGCTATGGTTGTTTTGCCAACACCCCTTGGACCAAAAAAGATATAAGCATGACCCACCCTATTGTGCTTGAGAGCATTTTTAATGGCATTGATAGGAATTTCTTGGTGGACGACATCCCGAAATGTTTGGGGTCGATATTTTCGTGCCAAAACTAGGTAGGGCTGACTCATAGGAATCCTCGGAGAAGCCGGGATTCGAACCCGGGGTGCTCATCGCACACATCGCTTCCAACGATGCACAATAGACCACTCTGACACTTCTCCAACGAACTTCATTATTTTTTTTTAGGGTATCGAGTCAATGAAAATAGATATTTAGTGAGGATTTCTTTTTTAGGAAACTATTTCCATTCTTTAGAAGCTTTTTTCCTGATAATTTATTTGGTCCTATAGATAGTTACAATTCACTATTTAGAATATTTATAAATTAAAACTAGCACCTATCATTTTTAAATTTTTTTTGGTACTAGATTAGGAGAATAATTCGTGAGCCAAAATCCAGGGGAAGTAAAAGAAATAGATGTGCAAGAACTAAAAAAATGGAAAGATTCAGGTGTTGACTTTGATTTGGTTGATGTACGGGAACCTAATGAATACGACCTGACACACATTGGAGGGAAGCTAATTCCGCTTGGACAAGTGAGCGCAAGAACAGGAGAAATCTCTAAAGATAGAAAAGTTGTTATTATGTGCAGAAGTGGAAAACGGAGTTCCAATGCAATAGTAGAATTACAAACAAACTTTGGATATACAAATCTCTTAAACCTCAAAGGAGGAATTTTAGCATGGTCAGCTGAAATTGATTCCAACATACCTAGGTACTAATAATGGAAGAGTCAGATCACTTTGAAACAATCGCGATACGAAAGCAATTAAAGAGAACTGAAAATAGAGAACATTCGGTACCACTTTATCTTACTTCCAGCTTTGTATTTGATGATGCTGAACAAGCTAGGGCTCTTTTTGCAGATGAAGTACAAGGGAATATCTACACACGATTTTCAAATCCAAACAACTCTGAATTTATAGATAAAATTTGCCTTTTAGAAGGGGCAGAAGATGGGATTGCAACTGCATCTGGAATGTCAGCTGTATTCTCAAGTATGGCTGGGCTTTTAAAATCAGGTGATCACATTCTTGTATCACGATCTGTTTTTGGATCCACTCACCAAATTCTTTCCCAAATTTTTCCCAAATGGAATATTGAATATACATACGCTGATATTGGCAAGCCAGAGAAATGGGAAAGCCTAATTAAGCGAAATACAAAAATGATTTTTGTTGAAACACCTTCCAATCCAGCACTCGATATCATAGATTTAGATTGGTTGGGAAAACTGGCATCCAAACATAAACTCATTCTATCTGTCGACAATTGCTTTTGCACACCCTACATCCAACAACCAATTCGATATGGTGCACATTTGATCATTCACTCTGCTACAAAGTATATAGATGGACAGGGAAGGGTTATTGGTGGGGCTATTGTTGGAAATAAAGATCTCATCAAAGATTTAAGATTTTTTGCCCGTCATTCGGGACCTGCTTTGTCCCCTTTTAACTCATGGATTCTTTCTAAAAGTTTAGAGACCCTTGCGATTCGAATGGAGAAGCATTCTGAAAATGCTTATATGCTGGCAACTTATTTGGAGGGGCATCCCCAAATAGAAAAAGTAAAATATCCTTTTTTACCCTCTCACCCACAGTATGAACTAGCCAGAAAACAAATGAAATTGGGTGGGGGGATTGTAACATTCTCCGCAAAGGGGGGGCTGGAGAGAGGTAAAAAATTTTTAGATAGTTTAGAGATGATGTCACACAGTGCAAATCTTGGAGATACAAGAACCATTGCAACTCATCCAGCTTCCACAACCCATTCTAAGTTAACAGATGAAGATAGAAAATTAGTAGGAATTGAACCGGGACTCATCCGAATTTCAACAGGTTTAGAGCACATTGATGATATTATAAAAGATATAGAAAGAGGACTTACAAAGACAAAAGTTTAACTTTTAGTCTCTAGCCTGAAGATGGTATGCTTCCTCTTCTTCTGTAAGTTCACGAATGGATTGTTCCATCACCCAAATAGGTGGTGAGGGTGTATATAGATCTTTTATAAGATAATTTATATATGGTAAATAATTTACTTTTAATATCTTAGCACGATAACTAGTTTTCTCAATAAAACCATCTGGTCTTTTATAGGAAACAATTTCTACAAATTCTCCAACCTTATACTTTGAATGGTAATCCATACTGCATCTCCATGTAAAGTTTTACTGATTTTCAATTGCTCTTTATTTTTCCTACATTGTCAACTCTATCACCCAAAAATTTATCCGTGTCTTCATAAGATTCTACACCTTTATTTTGTCTTTGGAATCCTTTGATAGCTTCTAATCCCCTCAGTCCCGATCCCCTCCTTTTATAGACTTTCACTCCAAACTCTTCTAAAAAAGGTTTTTGTTGTAATAGGCGAGAATCGTCAAAGGTTGCAACTGCACGTGCCTTTGGAACAATCACTGGGATATCCTCTTTGGTATAATAATTTTGGAGAACTACAGAATTTGGATCTAATTCTATAAATTCTTCTCTTTTCCTTGTATCCAGAATAAGTAGATTCCTTTGGGAATACCGAACAACGCCATCCTCAAAGAGAGGTTTTTGAGCATCTTGGGTGTAGACAACAAAGGCATTGTTACTACTACATTCACAATTTGGATATTCATACTCTACCTCTGTCCCTTTCACAGAGCTTCTGGAATGATTACTTGCACAGAACGTAAAGAAAAGTAAGAAAAAAAATATTGAGACGTATTTCTCAATTGGATTCATTTTTACCTCCTGACCGTACTCCTATCCTAAGTATTCGGCAGTTAAGATAGTAATATCATCGGTAAATTGTCCTGTAACATTTCCAGTAAAAGATAAAACAGATGTATAGATTGTTGCAGACATTTCAGCAGTTGCACATTTATAATTATCCTTGATGATTTTTAAAAATCTTTCATCACCAAGCATTTCATTTTCAGTGTTTCTAGCTTCTGTTATACCGTCGGTATAAAGTATAATTTTATCCCCAGGTAATAATAAAATGGTTTGCTCCTCTACTTTAACAGGCAGTACTTCACTTATAACCCTACCTTTGGATTGAATATAGTTTACTTCGCCCTCTTTGCTAACTCGCACAGGTGCAAGGTGCCCCGCATTAGAAAACTTCATAACACCAGTAGATAAATCGATAGAACAGTACATCGCTGAAATAAAATGACCACTCATTTTTCCGAGAAGAGATTTATGGATTTTACGCAAGGAATCAGAGGGTCGCAACATGCTTTCATAGCAGGTCTGAAGTGTCATTTTCACCATAGTTGCTAGAAAGGCAGCTGGAACACCATGACCGGATACATCACAAATGAATAAAATTAATTCATCGTTATTTTTGTAATAAAAATCTGTGAAGTCTCCCCCTACCCCCATCATGGGCTGGTATTTGAAACTAACCCTTGCACTATCAATATCAGGAATAGCCTCTGGCAACAAAGACATCTGGATCTTTTGGGCTATATGGATCTGTTTTTCTAACTCTATTGACTGGGCTTGGATAGTTTTTGTTCTGGTTGCTACCTTCTGTTCCAAACTATCATTTAACTGAGAAATTTCTGTAATTAAGTTGTATTGCACTTCTGATGCAATTTTTAAGTTACTTACCATTAAATTAAAGCTTTTTGAAAGTCTACCAAACTCATCATCAGATGAAATATCTACTAATGCCTCTAAATTTCCTGATCCTAGGGTTTCTACTGCATTGATTAGAAGCCCCAATGGTTTTGTAAAATAATTAGCAAGAACTAAGGAAATTGAAATACTAAATAAGATGGTTATAAAAAAAACAATAATAATTATAATAGCTAAATTACTTTTATATTCAGAAATTTTACTATCATCCACTTCAATTACAACTACACCAATGGGATTTTTATTTGCATCTCTTATTAATGAATAGGCACTTAAATAGGAACCATAATTACCCATTGTTGGCTCATCATCAATAAAATCTGTATTGGATTGTACTATATTAATTACTTTATCAATATTCTCCTGAGATTCAATATAGTCCATTCCTGGATTAGTTTCTTTTAATAATTTTTGGGTGTAAGTAAAATTAATTGGATAATTTACCTTTTTATAACTAAAACTACTTTCAATTTTTCTATTTACTTTATTGAGATACTCTTCTTTAAATTTTAATAGTAAAGAATCTTCAACAATATTTATTTCAAATAATAAATTTGAATTAATAAGTAAGTTTACTGTTTTTTGATCTTCAGAAAATACTACATCTATTTTTGTACTTCCAGTGTCTGTTTTTATAGGAAAAATAAAATTTTTAGAATACTTCTGAGCGTCATAATCAATAATTATCTGTCCATTTTCAATAGATGCATTTAAAGAAAATATATTTGAGTCTATCCAAATTGTAGTCCTATCGATAGAATTAGAATCAATTGCATAAGTTAATTTATTTTTTTTAGTATCATAATTTAGAGTATATATATATTTAATATTTTTTTCTTCTTCATAGTAACTCTTTAATAAATTTAAGTAGTAGTTGTACTTTGGAGTATTTAAAGCATCCTGTGAATTAAATTTAACATGCTCTGTTGGATCTAGAAACTTAGAAATAAAATTAGCTATTGATAGTTTATGCATTCTGAAATCAGATATGAACATATTTAGGGATAATAAATAAATGGTTAGAGATAAAATGAATGCAGAGATTATATTTAAGAAAATAAAGCTAAATGAAAGTTTTCCACGTAGATTTTTTAACATTAGAGTGATACTATGTCTGTAAACCATCGGGATAAGTTTCCAGCTTTATCTTGAATTTGTATTTGAATTATATAAAAATTTTTATATTTTTTTAAGACTAAAGGTATTTCTAATTTGATAAAACCTCTATCTTTGTCATATTCAAATGGATATGGATTTCCTTCAAAAAGTACTTTCATATTTCCTGAGATACCAGATCCTCTATCATAAACAGCATAAAATTTTTCTAACATCCTAGAATCTTTTACTTCTGGTAAATTGAAATCTCTATTGACAAGATATGGATAATTGATCACTGGAGGTGTTTTATCTTTCATGACAGCAATAATTCCTAGGCGAGTCAAAGAAAATTGGAAATAACCATTACTCTTTTTAGATACAAGAGGAACCCATTGTTTAAACGCTGTATCAAAAATATAAATATCCTGATCTTTATCGGGAAAATTACCTTTAAATGATCCCTTAGCTTCCCCCTTCCATGCGAAATTAATTGCTTTGACTTCATAAGCTTCACTCATCTGTAAAAAACCAGGAAAACTGTACTCTTCTGAAAGTTTGCTTACTTTCTTTATTTCAACTCCACCATCTCCTGTTATTTTTGCTGTGGAATAATCTAAACTCAATATAGAGTCTTCAGATGAAAATAATGTTACCGGAGATTTATTAGGTTTGGTTTCATTTTGACCTAATTGTATTATAACGGTTGTTGATGAAATATTCCCTGATGTGTCAGACAATTCAATTTTAAAATCCACTCTACCCTTTTCCGAAACATCTTTTAAATTAAAAGAATAGGAATTTTGATGAAATAAATTATAAACATACACTGCTGGGCTCAACGACGATTTATTTATATCGTACAAAGTTTCTCTATGTGATGCATCTTTATAAGACATCTGATCTAAAATTTTTTCGAATATAATCTTTTCTGAACTCTTAAGACTAATTTTATATACATTATTTCGATTCCGAGAAGTCATATAATCATACCCTGCTACTCTTATCTTCAGTTTACCATTTGCTTTAATCACTGGAATATCAAGAATATATTCAAGTTCATTATTCTTCTTCGCAATTAACGTATAAGAATCTCCAGAATCGGAATCAATAAAAACTGATTGTATTACGGGAGGTGTGATATCATTTTGTTTATAATTTGGAAAATTTAAAGGATTGTAATAGCCGCCTGAATCATATAGCTCTAAATGTAAATGAGATACCCCAGAACCGGTTTCTCCAGAACGAGCTAATTTATTGGATGCTTTTGTGAAATACATATCTGGTTTTAATTTTACAGAAAATCCAGAAGTACTTCCCAAAAGCCGTAAACTCTGCTTTAACTCTTCTAAACCATCCACATTTCCATACAGATCATTTAAGTGGGCATACCGTGCATTTAAATTTAATGAGGGGGATGTTAGAATAATGCTAAGACCGTATCCATTTTCCGAATAGCTCATATTTGAGACATACCCATCAAATACGCTTAAAACAGGAAACCCATTGATCCCATAAGTTTTAAAATCACATCCCATGTGAAGGTGAGAATTCCGATATTCAGCAAAACTACCAGAAATAGGTAGCTTCATGTCCAAGGGCCAGAAAACTTTCTTTTTTGCATCCGGTTCAATTGCAGATAAGAAAGGAACAATTCCTATATAGAAAAACAAGACTACTATTTTAATTAACTGAATAGATAGAATAGAATTCTTCATGTATGCCTTGCTCTTATAGAGTTGCCAAATAATTACTAATAAAAACAAGTTTCATTTGTAAGTCTATGCTAAATTATAAATTATTATTAAAGCACTTGTCCTAAATTCCTAAGTGATATTTGCACTCAAATAATTATTTAAAAGAAAAGTATTTAAGTTTTTAGAAAGAATGGTCAAAAACCAATACCAAAACTAACCATATAGAAACAAATGCTCTTGATTTATTTGGATAAAAAATAGAATGGAATTATTAAAAAATAAATTGGAATCGTACTGCTAAAAATGAGAGAAGAAGTAAATTACACTAGCCCGAACTCTATATCCCCAGAAAACACTGGGACTATTGTTCTAAATAGTACACTAAATGATGTCACCACAAGTCATTTATGGAGTAAGTACAATAATTTATTTCAAGATGAAAAAATAGAGTTCATCCTCATAGATGCCTCTAAAGTTGAAAATTGCAATGGAATTGGCATAGCTCTTTTATTTCACTTCAAGCAAAATGCAATCCAATCAAATAAAAAATATGAAATTAAAAATTTAAATCAAAAATTTTCTTCTCTTCTAAATAATTTTGAATCTTTACATACTACCAAACAAGCTCCTATTCATGAAGGCAAAATGAGTGTTGAGATAATTGGAAAAGCGATAGAAGATAATCTTTCACAATTGGAAACGACAATAGAGTATATAGGGGAAATATCATATTCTTTCTTACGATTTTTCAAATATCCTTCAAAAAATGTACGTTGGTCTGAAGTCTTACTGGTAATTGAAAAAGCAGGGGTAGATGCTTTTTTCTTAATCTGCCTTATAGGGTTTTTATTTGGACTAATTATGTCTTTTCAATCTGCTGTTCCAATGGAACGTTTTGGTGCAGTAGTATTCGTAGCCAATTTGGTGAGTCTTTCCCTATTTAGGGAACTAGGGCCTCTCTTGACTGCTATTATCCTAGCAGGACGGTCTGGATCAGCTTTTGCAGCTGAAATAGGTACAATGAAAGTCAACGAAGAGCTAGATGCTCTGACAACAATGGGACTCAATCCAATCTATTACCTTGTTTTACCCCGGATCATAGCGGGACTTATCATTTCCCCTTTGTTATCTATTTTTATGATTTTTTTTGGACTGTTGGGATCAAGTATAGTCATCATGAGTTTTGGATATCCCCTGGTTACATTCATAAACCAAGCGACTTCATCCGTAAAGTATACAGATGTTTTAGGTGGATTTTTAAAATCTTTTACTTTTGGATTTATAGTTTCAGCCATTGGATGTATCTCAGGAATGCAGACTAAAGAAGGGGCTTCTGCAGTAGGTGCCTCCACAACTAATGCAGTAGTAAGTGGAATAATAGCAATTAGTATCACAGATGGATTATTTTCCATTTTGTTTTATATATTAGGAATATAATGAATAATATTATTTCAGTGAGAAATTTGACAGTAGTCCTCGGAACTCAAAAAATATTAGACATGATTTCTTTTGATATTAAGAGGGGAGAAGTTTTCATAATTTTAGGTGGATCTGGTTGTGGAAAGAGCACATTAATGAAAACTATGATTGGACTCATCAAACCCATTTCCGGTGAAATACTTTTTGACAATGAAAATATTGTGTCTTCAGAGGACATTGCAAGACAAAATATCTTAAAAAAATTTGGAGTTATGTATCAACAGGGTGCACTTTTCGGATCTCTAAATTTAGTAGAAAATGTATCTCTTCCTTTAAAAGAATTTACAAAACTGCCAGACGATGCAATTGAATTGATTGCAATGATGAAACTTAAGCAAGTTGGTTTAGAAAATTTTTCTGAACACATGCCGTCTGAAATCAGTGGTGGAATGAAAAAAAGAGCTGCAATTGCTAGGGCTATGTCTCTAGATCCTGAAATTCTTTTTTTAGACGAACCCTCAGCAGGCTTAGATCCCATCACATCTGAAGAATTAGATGAACTTATCCTTTCTTTGTCAAAAAATTTAGGAATTACTTTTGTTATTGTCAGCCATGAACTTCCAAGTATTTATACTATTGCAGATAGAGTAATTATGTTGGATAAAAAAACAAAATCAATTATCGCTACCGGGAAACCGATTGAACTAAAAGAAACTTCCACAGATGCATGGGTAAAACTTTTTTTTAATCGTAAAGGGTCAAATCTATAAGGAGTAATAAATGAATAATAAATCCAAGCACTTCAAAATTGGAATTTTTGTGATTGGTAGCTTGATTATACTACTTGTATTTATAATTTTATTAGGTGCTAGTGTTCTTTTTGAAAAAAGAATTTTAGTTGAAACATATTTTGATGAGTCAGTGCATGGTTTGGCAGTCGGTTCAATTGTAAAGTACAGGGGAGTTTCTGTTGGAAGTATAAAATCTATATCATTTGTTCATGATGAATACAAATTAGAATTAAATAGCCCGGAGTTTAATAAAGGCAGATACGTACTAGTTACGATGTCATTACAAGATATATTTAAAGTAAGTGAAAAAGATCTAAATTTAGTAATACAAACAATGATAGAAGAAGGCTTGCGAGTAAAAATTACGTCTCAAGGACTTACAGGAACTTCATATCTGGAAATAAATTATGTAGACCCTGTTTCAAATCCAGCAATGGTTTTTTCTTGGAAACCTAAAAATATCGTCATACCCTCCTCTCAGAGTACTTTTACGAGAATTGGAGCATCTATTGATGATTTGATTCAAAAAATTGATAGAGCAAACATTGATAAGTTTATAATAAATTTAGATAAGCTGATAACAACTATCGATAAAGCTGTATCAGATGCCCAAATTGAAGAACTGAGTAAAAATACAAATTCACTCTTAGTAGAAACTCGTCAAACCAACCAGGATATTCGAAAGATTTTAGGAGCTCAAGGTATGCAAAAACTTCCTGAAAAAATAGAAGATACACTTGGTAATATAAATAAAAGTATGAATAAATTAAATCAAATGCTAAGTACAAATCAGGGCGAAATTTCATCAACAGTTGAAAACTTAAAAGTAGTATCTCAAGACCTAAGAGAAGTAAGCAATAATGCTAAAAAGTATCCCTCCATGTTGATATTTGGAGATGCACCAAATGCTCCAATATATGGGAAAAATCGCCAATAAAATATGATATATTTAAATATAATTATTTATAAGTATTTTTCTTATTTATTTATAAATTTATACAATACTAAATGTATTACTTATATTATATTTATTTTTATTATTTCCAATATATCTTGTTCAAGTATTCTAAAAAAAGAATATCCTCAAAAAAAATATTTTATAATTACTCCAAATTATGAAAAAGCAACAAGTAGTTTATTTAAAATAAATAATATTAAAACTCTAAAAGTAAAGATTTCATCTTTTTTCGAAGGTAAAAACTTTGTTTACAGACAGGGAGAAAATTCGTTTGAATCTGATTTTTATAATGAATTTTTAGTCTTCCCTGCTTATAATTTAAATGAATCAATAAGTAAATGGTTCTCGAAATCTAATCCTTCTGAAACACCTAGTTTTGAATTTCAGGATACAACCTACCTTTTGACAGTAATTATAGAATCAATGTACGTAGACTTTAGAGATGAAAAAAATTCAAAAACAAATTGGGGAATTATTTTTATTTTACAAAAAAATAATGAACAAAATATATTATTTAAAAAAGACTACCAAATAGAGACCCGAATTGATAAAATTTCTCCTGAAAATATAATCAATTCATGGAATAATGGTCTCACGGAAATTTTAATCCAACTGCAAAATGATTTACTTAAAATTCCAAACCAAATTATTCCTGAACCTGAAAAGCCTATAAAAGTCATACAAAAAAAGAGAAAACATAAAAAGGAGTAATCAATATGAAAGTAGATTCACCCAATCCGGATAAACCTATTATTGTAGCAATCATTGCAAATTCAATCATTGCAATTTCAAAGGGGATTGGATATTTCTTCAGTGGATCAAATGCACTACTATCTGAAACAATTCATTCAATTGCTGATGTGATGAATCAATCCTTACTTTTATTGGGAATCAAAAGAGGAAAAAAAGAGGAAAATGATCTACTCAATTATGGTTATTCCCAAGAAAGGTTTTTTTGGAATTTAATTTCAGCAATGGGAATTTTTGTTTTAGGATGCGGTGTTACAGTGTACCACGGCTTTCATGAGCTACTATCTAATCATGAATATAAAGAAAAGGGCTCAGAGCAAATAATTATTATCCTAATATTAGTTATCTCTTTTGCGGTAGAGGTTTTTTCGTTAAGAGTAGCTTTGAATGAAATAAAACTTGAGGCTAAATCGAGAAATAAAAATATATTCGATTACTTACGCGATTCAATTGATCCCTCTGTGAGTGCTGTATTCTGGGAAGATGCTGCCGCTTTATTTGGAATTGGCTTGGCTCTGATTGGAATTATTCTAACAGAAATTACAAAAAGTAATACGTTTGATTCTGTGGCAAGTATCTTGATAGGTTTACTTATGGGATGGATTGCATACCATCTTGCTTCTGAAAATAAAAAATTCCTTGTGGATCGATCGATTCCTCAACATGAGATGAACCAAATTTTTGGTGTTTTAAAGAGTAATAAAAATATTAAATCTTTTGATAATGTAAAAACAGTAGTTCTTGGACCTGATAGATTAAAAATAAGAATGGATATAGATCTAGATATTGATTTGATTTATAAGCCTGAAATAGACTCACTGCTAGTAGAGCTAAAAAATAATGGCTTTAAAGATATGCCTGTTGATAAAGTAAGAGCAATCATAAAAGAATATAATCATACAACAAATTTAGCTCGAACCAAAACTAACAAAGAAATAGCAAAATCGTTGGTAGACCAACTACCTAATTTGAAGCATATAGATATTATTTAGAATTTAAGGAATGAAAAAATCTCTATCATGTAGGAAAACTTTCCTGAAGAAAATAGTATAAAATTGAACAAATTGCTATTACACATAAAACTGCAAAAGAAATTTTTAACCAACTATATGGTCGTTCACCTGAAACCTGACCACTTCTTGCATTTACAACCACTCGGTAAATTTTCTCTTTATATTGAAAACTAGATATCCAAAGTGGAAGTAAAATATGCTTATATGTAATATTTGAATAGGTAACATATTTTGAGTGGATTTTTTGGATATCACCCCCAATATCTAAAAGTACAGTACGCACAATTTCGGGATCCATTTTTTCTTTTGCAATACCAAATCCATCCTTTAGATCAATTTTGTACCTTTCCGTAATAAAACCACTTAAGAATTTTGGATCGAAAGATATTAGATTATTTAACTCCCATGGTTGTAATGCATCGATTATCTCATGCGGAAGGGACTTAGATGCGCAAACTAATATGTCATCAAACTCAACTTTCACTTTTCCTTTCACAGCATACCATCTTATTTTTTGAACCTGCCTTGTTTGTGTACTACCATTTGCTAATTTATATTTTTCTGTTTCATAGTAGTATACTCCTCTCTCTCCTTTGTAATCTGTAGATGTTTCTGAATCGTATGTCCAAAAAGGTAAATAGATCCCATCCATACCTTCTCTCTTTGCCCGCTGACTTAGATCACCCGGGGCAAACCATCTACTTTTTAACCAATCCAAAAACATTCCTTGTGCAGTTTTTTTGTCAATTTCAAAAGGAAGTATACTTTCTGGAATAATGGTATCAGTTAAATCTTCTAAATTTATCACAACTGTTGAACTACAAAATGGACATCTTGTTGATTGTTCAAAGACTAGTGATACTGCACCGCATCCTGAACATTGCATTTCTTTTGCTTCAGGAGAATGTAATTTACTATTCCCTTTTTTGGAATTTTTAATGGCATCTTCAAAATCATACTCTTGAATAGGTGTACTTATGTTCTCATTTTCCTGTATATTTTGTTCGTGCCCACAATATTCACATTTTAGAAAGTAACTCCCCGGGAGATAAACTAAATTTGCTCCACATTGTTCACATGGGAAATTTTCATGGATAGATTTAATCATTTTTATTTAATATCAAACTTTATGACTCCATCCCAATCACTTCCCGGAGGATGTTCTAATAATAGATGTACTCTCTCTAAATATAATTTAGATATTGTATCCTGTGAATTTAAATTTAATGCCTCCTGAAAATTTGTTTTAGCTTCTTCAAATAAGCCTAATTTATATGCTACTAGTCCATCCATATATGGCTTTAATGAATACGACATTTTTTGTAAAAAATCTAAATCTTTATGGTTGTATACTTCATATATTTCACAAGGGCTTGTCATACCTTTAGCTATTATGGTATCAATTTCTCTATATCTAACAAGCGAATGATCCTTTAAAGTTGCAATTGTAGAAGCTGAGACAATTATCTCAGTGGAATATTTTGATGTGATACTCTCTAATCTTGATGCTAGATTAACAGTATTACCGACAACTGTAGTGCTCAGCCTATCTTTTGTACCTACTGTTCCTATTATCAATTCTCCAGTGTTTATCCCAATTCCAATTCTAATAGGCTCTTTTCCTTTTAACATTCTCTTTTGATTATATTTTTCTAACTCTTTAATCAAAGAGATAGATGTGTGGATTGAGCTATCTGCTGAATCTTTTTTATTTGTACGATTAGCAAAAATAGCCATTATTCCATCTCCCATATACTTATCTATAAAACCACCCCCAGCCACAATTAGGGGGCTTATCAATTGAAAGTATTCATTTAAAAACTCATATACTTCTTCAGGAGGAATAGATTCACTTAAGGTTGTAAAACTTCGTATATCTGAAAATAGAATAGTCATATCATCAATGATTTTATCACCTAAATTGATATCAGTAGCAGAATCTCGCTCAAGTATTTTTAAAAATTCTTCAGGAACAAATCTATAAAATGCATCCTTCTGAAGCTTTATTTCTTGGATTGAGCTATTGATATTCTTAATCATTAAATTAAACGTACTACCCAATTGACCAATTTCATCGGTGGAATTTATTTTTATATTTACAGACATGTTCCCACGACGAACTTCCTCAGCAGCATCTTTAAGTAGTACAATCGGCTTTGAGATGAAATTTGCTAGTGTGATGGATGTAAAAATAGTTAATAAAAGCATACCTACAAGTACGACAACCAATATAATTTTAAGATTTTGTAAATTATTATAAATAACTTTAGCATCTAGGTCCAAGCCCAAAACTGCAATGATAGAACCATCTTGATCGAGTATAGGAATGGTAGTCGTCAACCACATCCCCCAGCGATCTTCTACATAATCTTTATTTACTATAATGTCTCCCCGAAACGCTTGTTCAAAATGATGCTGTTCAGAAACATTGTAGATGGATCCCACTGGAGTGGATTGTTCATCTTCATCAATCTCTCCATTTTGGTTTCGATCAATCTCTTCAAAATCAGAATCGGCTATAAATTTTAAAAATTTCCCATCTATTGATTCCTTAGTTCTAACAAGAATATAAGCAAATCTTAACTGGGGTGGCTTGTTGGGATTAGGTGGAAGCTGGCGAATATATTTGAGAGGTTGTAGATCACTAGAAGTACCTGTTTTTATTCTTCTGAGTGCTTGTACGAGCAATTGAAAGTCACTAGAGCTCTGGATTCTCTCAACATCTTCTGGAGTTAATGTCCCATAAATATGCCCTGGTTCTACTTTTTTTAAGTCTTCTTTTTGGATGGTCAAAGAAGCCTTTTCCAATTCAATAGAGAGCCTCTTTATGGCTTCTCTATGCTTTTCTTCCAAAACATAATAGCCCGTGTGAGCTATGTCATGAAGTCTCTGCCTCATGAGTTCCCAAACTGTATCATAGTTTCTATGGTAAAAATAATAAAGGCTAGTTCCTGAAGTAAGTGATGTGAGGAGTGCTAAAATTAAGACCAGTCTAAATTTAAAAGAACGTTTTATCATATCCCAAATACAGTATAATAAGTCGGTATTAAATTCAAGCCTAATAAACGAATTGTAGCTTGAGACAAAATTCAAGGACTAAAATATGGTCGTATGCCTATAAGAAAAGATATTTCCTCTGTTCTCATAATTGGATCGGGTCCCATTGTTATCGGACAAGCCTGCGAATTTGACTATTCAGGCACCCAGGCTGCAAAAGCTTTAAGAGAAATGGGGCTTCGAATCATTTTAGTTAACTCCAATCCCGCCACAATTATGACAGACCCTATGATAGCAGATGCTACCTATATTGAACCGCTCACCGTTCCCGTTCTCACAAAGATTATCGAAAAAGAAAAGCCTTCTGCTGTACTACCTACTGTAGGTGGTCAAACCGCTTTGAATCTTGCCATGGCATTGGTCAAAGAAGGTATTCTTGAAAGGTTTGATGTTAAGCTAATTGGGGCACAAGCGGAAGCAATTCGAAAAGCAGAGGATAGAGAGCTTTTTAAAAAAGCAATGAAAAAAATAGGAATGAAAGTTCCAAAATCAGGAATGGCACATACAATTGAAGAAGCACATAAGATAAGAGAAGAAGTTGGGCTACCACTTATCATACGCCCCGCCTTCACTTTGGCTGGAACAGGTGGAGGACATTGTAATCGTTTAGAAGATTTTGAAGAAGCTGCCATCAAAGGACTTTCTGCATCTCCTATTAGCCAAGTTTTGATAGAAGAATCTGTAATCGGTTGGAAAGAGTATGAACTAGAAGTGATGCGTGATTCAGCTGATAATGTCGTAATTATTTGCTCTATTGAGAACATAGATCCTATGGGCGTTCATACAGGAGACTCTATCACCTGTGCTCCCCAACAAACCCTCTCAGATAAAGAATACCAAAGCATGAGGAACATGGCACTAAAAATCATTCGAGAGATTGGAGTGGATACAGGTGGATCAAATATTCAATTTGCTGTAAACCCTAAAAATGGTGATACAATTATTATAGAAATGAATCCAAGAGTATCACGATCATCTGCCCTAGCTTCTAAAGCTACAGGATATCCCATAGCTAAAATTGCAGCACTTTTAGCTATTGGTTTTACTTTAGATGAAATAAAAAATGATATCACAAGAGTAACACCTGCAAGTTTTGAACCCAGTATAGATTATGTAGTCACAAAGATTCCTAGATTTGCCTTTGAAAAGTTTCCTGGATCTGAAACTACTTTGGGTGTCCAAATGAAGTCTGTGGGTGAGGCCATGGCAATTGGTCGTACATTTAAAGAGAGTTTTCAAAAAGCACTTAGATCACTTGAAAATGATAGATTTGGTTTTGGATCTGATGGAACTCTAAGAGAGCTTCTAGAAATAAAGTCTATTCCGAAGGGCAATGAAAAAGCATATATCACAGATATGATTAAGCGACCTACTGATAGAAGGATCTTTAACATAAAACTTGCTTTTGAAAATGGTTTTAGTTCAGATGAAGTTTCTAGTATCACAGGAATGGATCCCTGGTTTATCAGGCAGATGGAAGACCTGCATAATTTGGAGGGTGAGTACCTCAAAGATAAAGAAAAAATGCTCTATAAAATGAAGCAATCAGGATTTTCTAATAGGCAGTTGGCTTACTTAAATAAAAAATCAGAGATTCTTCAGCTAATCAATTCAGAAAAACAGGTCAGTAAAATTAAAGCAAAGTTGAATCAAATTTTAAGTACAGAAGAAAGAATAATAGAATCTCTCTTAAAATCGAAATCAATCAAACCTGTTTATAAGAGAATTGATACTTGTGCTGGAGAATTTGAAGCATTTACCCCCTATTTTTACTCTAGCTATGATACAGAAGATGAGAGTGAAGTAACAAATAAAAAATCTGTTATGATATTAGGCGGAGGTCCTAATCGTATAGGCCAGGGAATTGAGTTTGACTACTGTTGTTGTCATGCGTCATACGCACTACAAGATTTGGATATTGAATCTATCATGGTAAATTCTAATCCAGAAACTGTCTCCACAGATTATGATACATCAGATAGGCTTTATTTTGAGCCTCTATCTTTAGAAGATGTAATGCGCATCTATGAGAATGAAAAACCCATTGGTGTAATTGTTCAATTTGGTGGTCAAACTCCGTTAAAATTAGCAAAAGAACTTGAAGAGCGTGGAGTACCTATTTTGGGTACCAGTCCCGATTCTATTGATAGAGCTGAAGATCGTAAAAGATTTGCAGAAGTACTACAAAAATTAAATCTTCGCCAACCTGAAAATGGAATGGCTGCATCACGAGAAGAAAGTCTTATAATAGCTAGTAAGATAGGATTTCCTGTACTAGTTCGCCCAAGCTATGTGTTAGGCGGAAGAGCAATGGCAATTATCAATGATGATGAAGCCTTAAAAAAGTACATGGATGAAGCCGAAGAAATTTCAGAAGATCGTCCAATACTTGTAGACTCCTTTTTAGATGATGCCGTAGAAGTCGATGTAGATGCATTATGCGATGGTAAACGTGTATTCATTGCCGGGATAATGGAGCATATAGAAGAAGCTGGTGTTCATTCAGGTGATTCCGCATGTATACTACCACCACAAGGGTTATCAGACAAAATCCTTAATGAAATCCGAAGTGCAACTAGATCCCTTGCAATGGAACTAAAGGTCATGGGACTTATAAATATCCAGTATGCAGTTAAAGATGAAGAACTCTATATTTTAGAAGTAAATCCTCGAGCATCTAGAACTGTTCCATTTGTTGCAAAATCTATAGGAAAGCCAATCGTAAAATATGCCACACAAATCATGCTTGGTAAAACTTTAGATCAATTAGGTTTAGGAGACGAGTTTAAGGTATCACTTGTAAATATAAAAGAAGCTGTACTACCATTTAATAAATTCCCAGGAGTAGATACAATACTAGGTCCTGAAATGAGATCTACCGGTGAAGTGATGGGAATTGCAGAGACCGCAGGTGAGGCTTACTTAAAAGCACAGATTATGGTGGGAGATGAGCCCCCTAAAGGTGGTACTATTTTTGTGAGTATCAATGACAAAACTAAGCAAGAATTATTACCATTTATTAAAATTCTTTCAAGTTTAGGTTATAACCTTATCGCCACAAAAGGTACACATAAGTTATTGTCTGACAATGGTGTGCTATCATCTGTAATTAATAAACTACATGAAGGCTCTTATCCTAATGTTGTAGACTACATTAAAGAAAAGAAAATTAACTTAATTATAAATACACCCCTATCACGTGTTACAAGAGATGATGCTTATTTTATTCGACAAGCAGCAATTAAATACAAAGTACCATGTTTGACCACTGCCCAAGCTACTAAAGCTTTGGTAAATGGTTTAACAGAAATGCAAAATAAAGGATTTAGCATAAGATCCCTTCAGGAAATTGGTAAACTTACTTAAAAATGGGAATTGCAGGAGATATAATCATAATTATATTATCCGGATTATTACTCGGATATATTTCTCATCTTCTGCGTTTGCCACTTATATTAGGATATATAATTTCAGGAATATTTATTGGGCCACATACAGGAGGTATCACACTTTCTAATGTAGATGAGATTTCTGTTCTATCAGAAATAGGAGTGGCACTGCTCTTATTTTCAATTGGGATGGATCTCTCCATGAAAGAGATCAAAGAAGTAAAGTTCATTGCATTGCTAGGAACTCCAATCCAATTGATATTAAGTGGGATTTTTGGTTATTTTATAGGAAAATACTTTTTTTTCACAACCCAGGCCAGTATAGTTTTAGGAATGGTTGTATCTCTCTCCAGTACAATGATTGTAATCAAATCCTTAATAAATTTGGGACTTTTGAGCTCCCTTTCGGGAAGAGTTATGCTTTCTATTTTATTGGTTCAAGATTTAGCTGCTGTTCCCATGATGATTGCAATTCCTCAATTAAAACATCTTGATAACGGTTTAAATTTATTAGGTATCACTCTTCTGAAAGGATTAGTAACTATTTTTGTAATTGTAGTCTTAGGTGGTAAAATCATGCCTGTATTCCTAAGGAGCGTATCCAGACTCAATAGTAGAGAACTTTTTTTACTCACCGTTACAGCTCTGGGATTGGGAATAGGTTTTTTTACTCATTTAGCGGGCCTCTCTTTTGCTTTAGGAGCATTTATTACTGGCGTAGTACTAAATGGTAGTGATTACAGCCACAAAGCAATGAGTGATATTATTCCTTTGAGAGATATTTTTGGATTGATATTCTTCACATCCATAGGAATGCTCTTTGATCCCAAGTTTTTTTTAGAAAATATTCGTGAAATTTTAGCCTTAGTCACACTAGTAATTTCCGGAAAGTTTTTGATCTTTTTAGTAATCACACGATTTTTTGGTTATTTCAATGTAGTACCACTCGCTGTTGGCTTTGGATTGTCCCAAATAGGAGAATTTTCTTTTCTCTTAGCCAAAATGGGATTGGATGAAGAAATCTTTAATCAAAAAACATTTTCTATCATTTTATCCACTTCTGTTTTGACCATATTGATATCTCCTTTTCTACTTATGCTGACCTCTCCGGTTTATAATCTTTTCCGAAAAATAATTCCCTCAAAGCGAAACAACCTCACCAAGCAGAATGTAGATCTCAGTCACAATCAAATCTTGATTGCAGGTGGTGGTAGGGTTGCTAACTCAATAGCTTCCCTACTCCAAGGTTTTGGTTTCAAGTTTTTACTCATAGAAAATGATCATAAAAGATTTGAAGCATTAAAGAAAAAAGGTTACAATTGTATCTATGGTGATGCAAGTAAAGATGTTATACTTCAATTTTCCAATTTATTAAATTGTAAACTATTTATCATAACAGTTCCAATTTTACAAGTTGCTAAAGATATAATCAATACTATAAAAAGAATCAACCCTAATGCAACGATTATTGTAAGATGCAATGATATAAATGAGCTAGAAGATTTTTATAATTTAAATATATCCCAAGTAGTACAACCTGAGTTTGAAGCAAGCCTAGAAATGGCAAGACAGGCTCTCCTTCATTTAGAAGTTACTATAGAAGCTATAGAAACATATTTAGATGAAGTCAGACGTCAAAAATACTCTCTACCTGAAAAAGATGTAGTTAAGTATACATCCAGTTTAAACAATGCCTCTAGGTTATTAGAGATGTATTGGTATCACGTAGATAATGATAGCTCTATGATTGGTAAAAAAATTAAAGAATTATCTTTACGGAAAAAATTGGGAGTATCAGTTATTGGAGTTTTTAGACAAAATGAATTGATTCAAAATCCAGATTCTGATTTTATTTTTGAGAAAGATGATATGATAGCCTTAATTGGAAGTAAAATTGGTAAGGACAAATTTGAAGAACTATTCAAGGACTAAAGATGAGTGTTGATAAAGAAGAAGATAAAATTTTAATCGTAGACGATAGCGAAGAAAATAGGCTTGTTTTATTAGAATTATGTAAATCCCTCGGCTATAAAACTGAAACTGCTCAAAACGGGCAGGTAGCTATTGAAAAAATCAATTTGTCTCTCCCCTTAGCCATTTTACTAGATATTCGTATGACGGGAATGGATGGATTTGAAGTTCTGGAAAAAGTAAAGGGAAATCCCAAATGGAAAGATATTCCAGTGATTATGATCACATCTTTAGATGACACAGCAACAATTTTAAGGTGTTTAAAGATGGGTGCTGATGACTACATCCCAAAACCTTTTGAACCAATAATTGTAAAAGCCAGACTCGAACGTGCAATTGTAAATGTAAGTTATTTACGAAAAGAGAAAATCGTATTAGAAAAAACATTCTCAGGAAGTATGAAAATCCTCTCTGATATAATCTCTTCACTCAGCCCTGTTCTATTTGGAAAATCCTCCAAAGTCAGACGCGTTGCTAGATTGATCGCCGAAGAATTAAACTATTCTGAGCTTTGGGAAATTGATGTTGCCTCTATATTTTCCCTTGTAGGATGTATCTCACTTTCTCCAGATCTTATAGAAAAAATTATAAGCAACAAGGCTCTTTCCCATGAAGAAAAAAGACTTTATGATAATCACCCCATACTGGGATATAAACTTTTAAATAATATTCCCCGACTTGGAAATGTAGCAAAAATCGTATTACTTCAAAATATAACTAAGACTGATGATCTCCCGAAAGAATTAAATGAAGTGATCAAAGAAATACCCTTAGGCTCCAAGATCCTGAGAGCAGCATTTGAGTATGAGCAGGCAACTTTAAAGTCAAATAACATAAACGAACTAAAATCAATTCTAAAAAGCAAAGAACCCACATTAGATTTGGAAGTATTTACAGCATTAGAAAAAGTATTACAAAAAGAGAGCTCACGAGAAATCAAATCTGTGGCTATAAATCAAATCTCCACAGGTATGACATTTACCGAAGATGTTTATACAACATCTGGTGTAAGGATAGTTAGTAAGATGCAGGAGGCAACAGAATCTATCATAGAACGGATTAGAGCAGTTCATTCGAAACTGCCTATCATTGAACCATTAAAAGTTTTTTTGGCTAAAAGCTAATCGATATTTTCTTCTTTAAGCTTATTCATTAAAAAACTAATGAGAATTTCAGCTCTTGAGACTTGATTTTCCATAACCAAAATCTCTTTTTTAACTCTGGCATTGATGTCCAAAAAAGATGCAATTACATCTATGGGATAAGGATGTTCTTTGAGTTTATCCAAATCTTTTAGAAAAGATTCATCTGCTTGTAGGTTCTGTAAATGACGCTTAGTAAGTTCTAATATTTGGTCTACTTTTTCATTGTATTCCGAAGTTCCCAAATGAGAAAAATCGTTTTCTCTCTTCTCTACATTTGCAATGATAAAAGGTTCTTGTGATTTGTATCGAACCAACTTTGCAATTCCCATTCCCTGCAAAACTATGTTTAATCTACCATCAGGAAGAGGCTCCCGCCCTATTACCCTACCCCATCCAAATAAAGTTTCAATCTCACCATTTGCTTTGATACTTGTAATTCCCATTTCTTCATCATTTTCAAGGCAAAAGTCTAGCATCAACCTGTACCTGGGCTCAAATATATGAAGGGGCAGTACTGTTCCGGGAAATAAAAAGACAGATTGCAGAGGAAATATAGGGAGAGTATCAATCATAGATAAATACTTGCAACCAATCCAATGTGAGTCAATACCCTTTTTTTCTTACCTACATTTTAAAATAGTTTATTTTTTTTTACTCCGAGTTGTTTTGGGATTAATGGATTCACATAGAAAGTTTCTATTTTTTTTCATCTGCTTTTTGACTTTTTTAGCCTCAGCCTCTCTTCTCATAGCTGGTAATATTCTTAGGTCATCTATTATCCCATTTGATAGAGTTTCAGGTGCCTTTTTTTATTTACTTTTTACCTTGTATCTACCCCACCCATACCTCTTTGTACTTCTCGATAGAGTTAAAAAAAGTAAACTTCTTGCCTTTGCCTATCTCCTTTCACTTTTCTTTTCATTTGTAATTTTCTATTTTACAATTGAAATTTTTAACTCTAAAATTGAGTAAAGGTAAACGGTATCATCTCAACCGTACTGCAAAGTTTTATTTACTAATTTTTTTCCAAAGTGGAGCAATTTTCTCATGAAAGTATTTCTAATTTTACTCACTCTAATTTTCACAAACCAATGTGCAGGTTCACTCTTAAAAACAGCAATTCGATACGAAAGAGGAAAAGGAAACCTAGATATCAAGGTAGTGCAAATTGAAAAATTCTCCATTACCTACGCAGAATCAAATAGTAAGGGAGGAGATCCTATTCTACTTGTACATGGTTTTGGTGGCGACAAAGACAACTGGACTCGTATGGTTCCCTCTCTTGGCACCAAACTCAAAGCAATCTCCCCTGATATGCCAGGGTTTGGTGAATCCAACCGACTCCCCGATGAGAACTATTCTATTTCAGAGCAAGTAAAACGTCTCAAGAAATTTACAGAAAAATTAGGTTTAAAAAAGTTTCATATTGCCGGAAATTCTATGGGAGGATCTATCTCTGCGTACTACGCATCACAATATCCTGATGAAATACTTTCTCTAATATTAATAAATTCTGCAGGTGTTAGCTCCCCGATTAAAAGTGAACTGGCTTTTGAATTAGAAAAAGGTAACAATCCTTTATTAGTCAAAGATATTGACGACTACGATAGGCTTTTAAATTTTATATTCGTTAAAAAACCCTATATACCAAATATTCTTAAAAAATATTTTGCAGAAAGAGCAGTTGAAAATAAATCTTTCAATGAAAAAATTTTTTCAGACATCAGGAGCGAAAAAAATCCAGTGGAAGCATCCCTCTCAAAAATAAAATCTCCCACACTCATTATTTGGGGAGATACAGATAGAGTAATACATGTTTCATCAACTGAAGTATTTCAAAAAAATATTAAGAATTCTAAAGTTATCATTCTTAAAGATTGTGGACACTCTCCCCAAATAGAACGACCCGAAGAAGTAGCATCACACATACTACAGTTTGTCTCCTCTATCCAGCCATAAGGTTTTTTCGGATAGAGAATTCAAAGAAGACATTTTTCACAATCTCGTACCTAAAATTTGAAAACAGCACCACAAAATCAGTAGGGGCAGAAGACTCCTCTGCTAATTCAATTTATGAGGAATGCAAAGATATTTTTAATGAACTAGATAAAACATACAAAGGAAGCATTCTTGTAAACCATTCTTCGATTGAACTTAAGGATGACACGGAGTACGAAAAAGCTGAAATCTTTAAGTGAGTTTTTAAATTAGGTTCACATCCAATCCAAAAGCACTTCCGTAAACGGCTCTACCAGAATTTTAATAACTTCAGTCTTACGTATTACCCTCTCGTTACGATACCCATCCTGAAAAGGATCAGAAAAAATAAGGATTCTATTTTCTTCGGGATCTAAAATCCAATACTCTTGTACCCCTGCATTGGCATAGATTTTGCGTTTGCTAAGATCCAGGGAAAGAGAAGTGACTGCTACTTCTATGACCCAATCGGCTGTGCTGGGATGAGTCTCTCGAAAATCATCCAATGTGCCTGTCACGATACTCAAATCGGGTTCGGGCTCGGATGTGGGGGTAGAGATTGGTTTTTCTTCTCGAATGATATACTTTTTAGGTAAGGTTCGAGAAAGAATTTCATGTAGTTTGGAAACGATAAAAGAATGTTTGGGGGATATGGTCATGTGTTCTATCAATACCCCGTCTAGCAGTTCTGTATGACGGGACAATCTCCCTTCTTTGTGGAGAGCATAGTAATCATCCTTTGTAAACTTTTTTATATACTCTTGCGGAATGGCACTCATGGTTTAATTGTAATGTTTATTGGATGATATGTCAAGGGTAAATGCTAGAAAACTTTTGATTTCTTACCATTTTCAAAAATTCTTTTTATATAGGATCCATCTAATTCCCTCCTTCTAAGGATGCTCCCAATGCTTTTATACCCTATAAGTTAGTAAGATTTGGTTCAATTGCTTTTCCCTTTGGATTTTTCATGGGAAGTTCCAGCCAATGTAGTACAATATTTAGTTCTTTATCTGAAATTTCTCTTTTTTTAAGTTTATAGCCCAGAATAGTAAAATCATGAATCCTCAATGGTTTATTTTCCGGAATTAAAATTTCTACCTCGAAGGTATCTTTTTTGATTACATGAAAATTTTCTTTTCCATGATTTCTAGGATAAACTTTGAATTGAAGCCCCTTGTAAGACGGGCCTACTACTGCTATTTCTTTGTAAATAGATGAATAGGGTTTTAGCATAGATTTTCTCCTCACACTCTATATATTTAGTAGAAAATGATTTTTATTTCCTTACATATAAAAATAATCTAAGACAGGTCTATTTACTATACAAACTATTTAGAACTAAATTAACATAGCCTAAAGATTGCAATCTTGACTCCTGTATCCTATCCCCAAAAACCTCTTGACTTTTCTTTTTCAAAGAGAAGAATATTCCTAGTATGAAACCCCAGTTTGATAAGTGGCTGTATTTCTTAAAGAACTTAGAAAATTTCAATGACATACCATCTATATTAAACGAAGAAGTTTTTCTCGATGGATTCCGTAAAGCAGAAATGGCAAACTTCAATGCCCTAGAATGTGATACGTATGACTTAAGTCTAAAGCGATACAGAGACTTAAAATGATCTAAATAAATCAATGAATCATTGATTCAAATTTATTTAGATAGAACCTTCTATTTCTTTAACAGTTCCTTTATCTTTAGAAACAATTCATTTGAATCCCATGGTTTAAAGAAAAGATGATCCAGCCCACCTAAGCCCTTTACCTTTTCAATTGCATTTTGATCTGCCTGGCCTGTAATCATTATCTTTCTCATATTCGGATAGATTTCCTGTGTTTTGGATATCAACTCATCTCCCTTTAGTTTGGGCATAAGCCAATCCGTTACCAGCATGACCACATCTTCTCCGTCGTCTGACAATTCCTCTATAAGTTCCATAGCCTCCTGTCCATCACTGGCAGACTCTATTGTATAAACACCCCTAAACTCAGCTACTAAACTGGAACGTAAGCTTTCCAAAACTACTCTCTCGTCATCGACACACACAATAATTGAAGCCATTCAAAGCTGTTAGTTTTGAAGCAAATAGCGATGTAAATTTCCTATGTCATACAGAAGAGATGACACAGGTATGGAGAAATATAATTTTTAACGCCATTCAGGCGATGTACTCAACGGAGAAATATCTTAAGATTTCCATAGTAAGTGATCATGATTCAGACATTTCTGGGAAGAAAATGGTAACAATAAAGTTTCAAGATACAGGAATGGGGATGACTCCGGAAATAAAAGAAAAGATCTATACCCCATTTTTTACTACCAAACCCGCAGGTGAGGGAATTGGTTTGGGACTATTCATCTCTCGTAAAATTGTAGAAGAACATGGTGGAGAAATTTGGTTTACAAGTGAAGTGGGGAGTACGGAATTTGTAGTACGGTTTGCTATCTAGGGGAGTATTCTTGTAAATTTTACTTCGATTGAACTTAAGGATTATACGGTAGAAAAGGAATTGACGGGAATAGAAGAATCAATATATACTACTTGCTATGAGCATAACTGTAACCTTGGAAATCCCAGATGGATTGGATCTAAATGAGCATGCTTTAAAAATGATTCTGGCAATTCAACTCTATGAAAGTGGAAAATGTTCTTTGGGTCAATCTGCTATGATAGCAGGCATCAGTAAAAAATCATTTGTTGAAACCATGGGAATATTTGGAGGATCTGTACTTTCTGGTTATACCAAAGAAGATTTACACCACGACTTGAAGTATGCCTGATATTGTTATATCAGATACTAGTTGCCTAATTCTCCTTTCCAAAATAGAAATGATTTCTCTTGTAAGAGAATTGTATGGAAAAATTATAGTAACTGATATTGTTGCTTCTGAGTATGGAGAACCTTTGCCTGAGTTTATCGAAATTCGAAAACTAAAAGACAACGTTCATTTTAAGATTTTAGAACAAGCAATTGATGCAGGTGAGGCATCTTCCATTGCTCTTTGTTTAGAGATTCCTAATTCTTTGATAATCTTGGATGACAAAAAAGCCAGAAAGGTAGCTTCCCAATTGAATATTCCGCACACTGGAGTAATTGGTGTTTTAGTTCAGGCAAAGAAACTCGGTATAATAGAAAAAGTAAAACCTTTCTTGGACATGTTAAAGAGCACCGGTATGTGGGTATCTTCTGAAATATATTCTGAGGTATTGAGTATTACAAATGAAAATTAAGAAAAAACAATTTACTGTGATTCCTTACATGGAGTGCGAAAAAGCTGAAATCTTTAAGTGAGTTTTTAAGGTAGTATCACATCCAATCCAAAAGTACTTCCGTAAACGGTTCTACCGGAATTTTTATTGATTCCGTCTTACGTACTACTCTCTCATTCCGATACCCATCCTGAAAAGGATCAGAAAAAATAAGGATTCTATTTTCTTCGGGATCTAAAATCCAATACTCTTGTATCCCTGCATTGGCATAGATTTTGCGTTTGCTAAGATCAAGGGAGAGAGAAGTGACTGCTACTTCTATGACCCAATCGGCTGTGCTGGGATGAGTCTCTCTAAAATCATCCAATGTGCCTGTCACGATACTCAAATCGGGTTCGGGCTCGGATGTGAGGGTGGATAAGGGACTTTCTTGTAGTACAAGTTTTGTATCAGGTAAAATATTTTCTAAGATTCTACGAAGTCTATAAACGATTTGTCTGTGTTTGGGGGATATGGTCATGTGTTCAATCAATACCCCGTCTAGCAGTTCTGTATGACGGGACAATCTCCCTTCTTTGTGGAGAGCATAGTAATCATCCTTTGTAAACTTTTTGATATACTCTTGTGGAATGGCACTCATGGTTTAATTGTAATGTTTATTCGATGATTTGTCAAGGGTAAATGCTAGGAAAATTATGGTTTCTTATCATTTTTAAAGATTCTTTTAATATAAATCCATCTAATTCTCTCCTTCTAAGGATGCTCCCAATGCTTTTATACCCTGTAAGTTAGTAAGATTTGGTTCAATTGCTTTTCCCTTTGGATTTTTCATGGGAAGTTCGAACCAATGTATTATATCTTGGATATACTTTGAACTGAAGCCCCTTGTAAGACAAAGATTGCGGACACTCTCCTCAAATAGAATTACCCGAAGAAGTAGCCTCACACATACTACAGTTTGTCTCCTCTATCTAGCCGTAAGGTTTTTTCGGATAGTTCTGTAAGTGTATCCAATAGCTCTTCACCATGTGTACTTATGTTCAACTTCTTTAAAATATCTTCACTAAAAAAGCCCTCGGCAATTGTTTCACTTATAAAATTTAATAATTTATTAAAATAATTATTTATATTATATAGACCTATAGGTTTATTATGTAATTCTAATTGAGACCAAGTAAAGACTTCAAAAAATTCATCTAATGTGCCAATTCCGCCGGGAAGAATTATAAAAGCATCTGAGCTTTCGTACATTTTTTGCTTACGGATGTGCATGGAATCAACAATCTCTAATTTTTGAATACCGGTATGGCCTACTTCTTTTTTAAATAGAAAATCAGGAAGAATTCCATATACATCCCCGCCTTTCTCTAAAACTCCATCTGCCACAGTTCCCATCAGTCCTACACTTGCACCACCATACACAAGTCTGAGATTTCTTTCAGCTATTAGGTTCCCTAACTCCCTTGCCCTATCATTGTAAACAGGATTTCTGGCTTTACCCGCACCACAAAACACACAAACACTTTTCATTAAATGCTCTCCATTCTACTTGCACACATAGTTGAATATCGTCATTTGGAGTCATGAAACTTTTTCAAAGAGATCTTGGAGGACAGGGAAAACCTCTCGTAATCTTGCATGGCTTGTTTGGTTCCTCTAAAAACTGGATCACCAATGGAAAATTCCTCTCCCAACATAGAAGGGTCATCGCCCTCGATCTAAGAAACCATGGGGATTCCCCCCACTCGGATTCTCACTCCTTACGGGATTTAGTAGAGGACCTAAAAGAATTTGTGGATACCCTAGAAGAGATACCGGACATAATGGGGCACTCTATGGGAGGTATGACAGCAGCAATGTTTTCACTCCTCTACCCTCAACTGCTCGATAGATTGGTTGTTGTAGACATTGCTCCTAGAACGTATCCAAATCGTTTTGGCACAGAGTTTGATGCCTTGGAGCTAGATGTATCCAATGCTAAAACTAGGTATGAAATAGATAAGAGAATGGCTGAAATTTTACCAGATCCATTTATTCGGCAGTTTCTCCAAATGAACCTCGAAAAGAAAGATATTGGGTATAGATGGAAACCCAATGTAAAAGCCTTGCGCGAAGGAAGATCTTCTCTACTCTTCGAAACAGGAGACCTACGCCCTTTCTCGGGGAAAGCTCTCTTTATCTTAGGTGAAAACTCAGAATTTATAGAAGAATCTGACAAAATAATCATCCAAAATTTATTTCCAAATGCAAACATACATACAATTCCCGGAGCCGGGCATTATCTACACTATTTGAACGCAGATGAATTTCTTAGAGTGAGTGCGAACTTTCTTGTAGGTTCATAAATTTGCTTGACTCTTTATTGGAATTTTTACTATCTTATGAAGGTACTTCGTATTGTGTAAATAAGGAGTCACAAGTATTCAGAATGCAGTTTTCCAAAAACCCATGTTGCTTTGTTTCTATTTCGAAACCAATCACCCATGCAAACTGGACTAAATAATTTCTAACAGCCCTATATGGGACTGAAAGGAGCTGACCATTTATAATGAATTGATTCACATTCCTGATCCTTTTTTGTCTCTTCTAAAAGGACCTGAGTACTACTTTGAAAAGGCATTGCCACGTATCTATGCCAATAACCTCCGTGAGTTCACCATGCTAGAAACAGAAGGTGTGGAGAACATCCCACGTTCCGGCAGAGTCATGCTTGTTCCAAACCATTCTGGCGTATTGGGATGGGATGCTGTCATTCTCTACAATGAAGTGGTCAGAGAACGCAGAAGGATTCCACGAATCATGGCACACATGTTTTGGGAATCCCGTCCCTATCTCTCTAAAATGGCACGTAAATTTGGAGCTTTTGGAGCGGACTTCAAGCAGGCAGTCAAGTATCTCAAAAAAAATAAACTCATGATCATATTTCCAGAAGCTGAGCATGGGAACTTCAAACCATCTGTTAAGATGTACCAACTTACCGAATTCAATCCCGGTTTTGTTGCTCTGGCCATGATGACAAATACAACCATTGTTCCTGTGACCATAATGGGAGCTGAAGAAAACTTTGTAAATTTGGGTACTATTGATTGGTTTGAAGATAAAATAGGAGCTAAGATTCCCATTCCTTTAAATTTACTACCCATCCCTGCAAAGTGGAAAATAAAATTTTTAAAGCCAATCAGTCTTGCTAAATATGGAAGAAAAGATTTTAAGAATGAAAAGTTTTTGATTGAAGTAAGCCAAAACATTCGCTTTCGTATCCAAGCTACCATTCACAAAGAGCTTGTATCACGAGGTGTATTCAAATTTTAATCACGAGGACACTATGGAAAAACAATTAAGCAGATCAGAGATGCTACTCCAAATCAAGGTTTCTGATGTCATGGGGAAAGATGTCCCCACCATTGACTTTGATGATCTCATTGCAAAAGCAGCACGTATGATGATGGAACTCCGTTTGCACAGTCTCTTGGTTTTAAAATATGGTAAACCAGCTTACATGATTTCAACTTATGATCTTTTAAAGCTATCCTATGAAACCACATTTAGTGAAACACCCCATGATATTTTACGCACACCTGTAGAAGAATTGGTAAAAGGCCAAAAGCTAATCTCTGTGACAACTGATACATCTCTTTTAGATGCTCTTCGAATATTAGTAGAATACAGCATTCATTCCGTGCCTGTCATAGATGACAATGTCGTGATGGGGATATTGACCATGATGGATCTAGCCAGATGGTACAAACAAACTCATGAATAATGGAATCATTTTGGTCTGATGTAAGCGACGAAGAAATCACCAGGGAACGAAGAAAAGCTAAGGAACTAAAAAATACACCCTGGTGGAAAAATAAAAGATCATCGGGAATTTGTTACTATTGCAAACTTAAATTTCCGGTTGGTGATCTTACTATGGATCACTTAGTCCCCCTCATACGAGGTGGTAAGTCTGTGAAAGAAAATCTTGTTCCCTCTTGCAAAAAGTGTAACTCAGAAAAAAAACATAAGCTCCCAATAGAAATGATCTCTCCAATCCCATCGCAAGAATGAAACTTATTTTTACCTTTTTTTGTTTATTCGGATTCCCGGTCCAATTTTATGCTGAGAGTACTACGTTTTATTTATCCGCAAAAGCCTATGCAATTGAAGATTGTAAGACAAATAAAATTCTTGCTGAAAAATCCATTCGTACAGTTTACCCTATGGCAAGCCTTACTAAGTTAGGCACTGCTTTTGTAAGCCTTGATTCCCTTTCTTTAAATGAACCTATCCAAACTCCATCTTCTGCCGTTGTAAAGAATACGTATGAATCAAAAGCAGATATATTAGCAAATGAATCCTATCTACTAAAGGATCTATTGGTTGGTCTACTTTTGCCATCAGGAAATGATGTTGCCAGATCAATTGCTAATCATTTAGAAACAAATGGTACTACATTTTACTCTCTCTCTTCTGAATGGAGGCAGAAAAATGGTCTTAATTTTTTTTACTTTGAAGAACCAGTGGGGCTATCTCCAAAATCTCAAACCAATATTATTGATTTATTAAAAATACTATCCCTCATAGAAAAAAATCCTACTCTATTTAACGTATTACAGACTAAGGAATATTCATTTAAATCTATGAGTGGAAAATCTGTGTATGTTAAAACGAGAACTCCAATTTTAACTTTTAAAAATATAAGTATCTTTGGAAAAACAGGTAAAACAAAAAGTGCTGGTCTTTGTTTTGCAGGATTTTTAAAAAGCAATTCCAATTTATGGAAAATAGCTATCCTCGGATCGAGTGACCTAGAGAAAGATCTTTCAAAAGCATCAGAGTATGTTAGCCAATTCCAATAGATATAGATTAAGTAAAGGTATGATGGTAAGATTAATTTTATTCTTTTTATTTATCATCCATTGTTCTTTGTTAAAGATAAAAACTCCAATTGATAAAATCAATTCAGAGAGCTATCGAATTTGCTTTTGGAATATAAATCATTCCAGACTAAAGATGGATTCCCCTATTCTGTTTTCCTTTATTTCTTCCTGCGATATTATTTCTTTCTTAGAGGTAAATAAATCAGAAACAAATTCTGTTCATGTATTTGAAACTTTATCAGAGAAAAAAGGGGAACCATATATCTGCATGGAAAATAGCCCCAAACAAAAAGAAAATTTCATTCAAGAAAAATATATCATATGCGTTAAGTCAGAGATCTCATCTGATATTGAGAAAATAGAATTTGAAGATATAAACCCTTCATTTACCAATGCTCCTCCATTATTTTTACTGAATATTTATGAAAAAAAGATTCTTGTAGTACCCTTTCATGCAAGACCAGGAAATAAGAAAGACTTATTAGATTTCAACTCAGTTGTTGATTTTTCATATAAAAACTTTTCTGATAGGAGAATTTTTTTTGGAGGAGACTTTAACACAGACTCTGTATATCAAAAAATAGAATTTTTACTTACAATTCCATTTTATCTAATCTTAGAAGAAATGGTTTCTCAACCTACAACACTTAGCAATCAAAAAAATGATGTTATTTTTTCTGATCCAAGAACAGCTAAAAACTGCAAATCAGATGTATGGCGACTGCATGACATTTTTCCAGATAAAATGAATAAAGATGAACTAGTAAAAATTTCAGATCACCTACCTGTTTCAGTGGATTGCTTTCTTAAGTAAGTGGTGTAGTACCTAATTTTTTACATATTGTATATAAACTTTTTCTTTCTACTTCTGTTAAAATTTCCATTCTCTTAAATATTTCTTTCATATGTAATGGAATAATATTCTCTAGGTACGTTTTTCCTTTTTCAGTTATATTCACTGTGATATATCTTCTGTCATCTTCCTGTCGCACTCTTTTCACAAGACTTCTCTTTTCCAAATTATCAATAACTGTGGTAATATTTGCTGTGGACTTCAAGATCTTTGTTCCAATCTCTCTTTGGCACATTGGACCGATATAATAGAGTGATTCTAATACTCCAAATTGACTCATAGATAATTTTTTTTTGTTAAGCAAATTTCCTATCTGATTTGAGATTGTATCACATGATCTGAGCAACGTGATATATGCATTTAAGGATAAAACCTCAGAATCAGTTCCTTTGTACTTTGTACCCATAGGTTTCCATCCTTTTTATTTTAAAGAGGTGTTTCTATAATTAAAACATCGGATTCTTCTAAAGTAGAAAATTTACTATTTTCAACCTGACTGATCCCTAAAGAATCCCTTTTATTCAATACTTCATCTTCTGTTTGCAGTTTTCCTTCTATCACAAAAATAAAAATAGCAGAATCCTCTATTTTGGATCTATACTCGAATTCCTTATTTTTATCTGCGAGTACTCTGGAAATATATGCATTTTGATTTATTTGCAAATAGTTTTCTGACGGTTGAGGTCCTACCAATGAAAGGAAATGATTTTTTTCTATTTGTTGATAAAAGTTTTTTTGATCATATCTTGGTTTGATATTTCTCTTATCTGGTAATATCCAAATTTGAAAAAATTCTAAGGTGTCAGAATTAGATGGATTGATTTCAGAATGATAAATTCCCGTACCCGCACTCATAACTTGGACATCCCAAGGTCTTATAACTCCTGATGTTCCCATGCTGTCCCTATGTTCTATACTTCCTTTTGTAGGAATGGTGATAATTTCCATATTGTCATGAGGATGGGTTCCAAATCCATTCGATGGTGCTACAGTATCATCATTGAAAACACGAAGCTTTCCAAATCCCATTCTTTTGGGATTGTAGTAATTCCCAAAACTAAACGTATGATAAGAGTCTAACCATCCAAAATTAGCATTTCCCCTTGCATTTGCTCTAATGAGTTGCATCTCTTCTTCCTTTTTATTTATTAGACATCTAACTATTTAATGTCGACCATATTTTTACAGTCTTTTTTTAAGGGCTGGATTTTCAAAACGGAAAATTTCAAAAATTTAAATCGATTGAGGATGATTCGACAAGGAAATATTATGGAGACATTTGAAACATTAAGATATGAAAACACAAATTAGCAAATACTAATGAATAGAAATACAAGGGAATCCTCCATAGATATATTTTTTGATACATTTTTCAAACTATCAACAAAGTACCCTAAGGAAGTTCCTTCCTTTTCCCAAATCTATTCCAAAGATTGGGAATTCATAGCCGAAGCATTTAACTTAGTAGAAAGTACCAGTAATACAAGTTTTCATAGCGAAGTTCTTTGCATCCAAAAATCACAGGAAATAAATAAAAATAAATATTTGTATCACTATAATTTATTAACCCTCTTAGAACCCTGTACTATGTGTTCTGGTGCTATCATTCAATCTAGGATAGAGAATGTTCTCTATTTTGCTGAACTAGAAAAAATCCCAGGAATTTCGTCTTACACACCAGAATTAATTGTAAAATCCAATCATTTCCCAAAACTAGAATTTCTCCCTAGACCGGAAGCATCAGAATATTTAAAAAAATTTTTTTCGAGTCTTCGATGAGCTCCTAGTAAAATTTGAAGAAGATGCAGTTTTGCATACTTCATCCTTAACCTTCAGATCGGGGAAACAAAGAGGATACATTCTTTTTTTCTCAGCACCTAAGCAGTCAAAGACTCGTGAATCTCGGATTGAAAAGTGTATACCACAAATAATGAATGGAAAAGGGATAAACGACTAATATAAGTAAAATAAAAAATATAGGTATTAAATTAGGTATTTTGATTGTTTAAAATGGAAGGGAAAGAATTGTTAAGTACAATAATAGACAACTATTAAAATCCCATTACTAATTCGGTATTACTCCTTTGTAAAAAATAGGAGAGTTTGACCTGTAGTTTACTAATATTATTTCAGTACTACTCCCTATTTCTCTAAGTGAAAAAATATTTCCATAACTACCACTATTAAGAGTTACATTAACAAATTCAAAGGTTTCTTTATTTTGAAGATTTTCATCCCATCGTAACAACCTAGAAGGAAATACGACCGAGTAAATTCTATTCTTAGAATCTTTTTCCAAGTAATTTCCTTGTTGGACATATGTCTCTGACCTAATCAGAGTTCCATCTAATGCCCTCAATTCAATCGAACCAAAGTATCCAGTACTAATTACCATTTTCTGTACATTACTCCCAACAGCTATAATTGACCTATTAATAGGTTGAAGGGGATAATCCCATCCACCGCCAGAGGAAGTGAATAAAGTTAAAATAGAGTTAAAGTCGGGAGATGGCAGGTACTGTACACCTTTAAACCCTCCAAAATTAGAATAACCTGCAATAATATATATATTATTCGAGATGATACATAGATCAGTAATATAGGGTTGTGCAAGAGAATAATCTGTGATAAAAGAAATCGGGGTTTGATTTAAATTCTCTAATTTTGAAATTTTATTATCATAAGTACGGATCAAATATAAATTTTCATTGATATATCTTATACCAGAATCGCTTGCGCTATTATAATTATACACACTAGTCGAAACCCCCGTAGAAATATTTAAGCGTTTTATTTCATCACTTCCATTTTTATTTATTACATAAAATAGATTATCGTTGATTTTATCATAAGCTATCCCCATTATTAGGTTACCCACAGAATAAGTTTCAGAAAGGATGGGTTGTAAGGAAATCTTTATAGTATTCGCGTTTAATCCTTGTGTGACAACTAATAGCTTTAAAAAAGAATTCATAGGATCCACATCTTTTTTTAAAGAATCAACAATATATTGTGATACAGGATGAAAGTAACAATTGATATGAAAGAATAAAATCAAAATTCCTAAAAATTGTTTGGTAAATATCATAGCTTTTTTTCCCCACCCATTAATTCTTTTTCTATTCTCAGTCTTTCATCTTCTTCTAGTCCTTCTTTCAACTTTGATTCAAACTCAAATTTTTCTTTTACTAAATTTCTTTCCTTTTCTAAATCAGATGTTGTCAATATTTTATATGCATCATCAATTTCACAAATATCAATGTAAGTTGTTTTTCTAGTTATTGTTGCAGCAAATCCAACTATAACTGAAATCAAAGTATCGGTGAAACTAGCTTCTTGACGAATGCGAATTGCTTTTGAATCTTTCGGAATCAATTCAGTCCATTTCGGTTTGGTTATGGAAAAGTTTCCAAATAACCAAAACCAATCCTTTGAAGAACTGTACTCTTTGCAGTTCTTGTCATTGTTGGTATAGAAAGTAAATGTAGCTTTCCTCTTCTTTTCTAGCGCGATTCTCTCTGCTTCTGCTGATTCTTTCTTTTTTGTTTCTTCGTCTTTTGCCTTTTCTTCTTTTTGTTTTCGTTCTAATGCAATTTTAGCTTCTTCTTCTTTTCGGATCTTATCTAACTCATCATTTGATACTTCCCGATTTATAACCTTCAAAATAGTCTTTTCTTTAAGAATTTCCCAAGTATCTCCATACCAAAAAAACATACATCTGAAAGTGTGAATTCCATGCTTTTAAGTCTAAGATTTTGGCGAATATTTTAAGATATTCATTAAAATACTAATATTGATTTTTTCTGAAAGTAATTATATTTACCACAGATATATGTCTATTAAAATATTTTGAAATTCATTAAAAAGTTAATAAAAATATGACACTACTTTTTCTAATTTAATGCAAAGGTTTTAAAAACTCTTCAAAAAGAAAATAAAGTGATTAGCTTGGGCAGAGGAAGAAACGCGGAGTGGGAGAAAGCCTAATAATTCAATCTGTGTAGAATGAAATCCCTTTTCTGACTATTTCGGAATTCATCCCTAAATAGTCAGTATGAAAGAAAGGGACTTTTCTATACAAGAATCAATTAAAAACGATCTGAAATCAAAAATTGTATTGCTATCAGGACCCCGGCAGGTCGGAAAAACAACTCTTTCCAAAAATCTCATCACTCCCTATGAATATATCAATTATGACACTAATATCATAGAATTTTTTCCCACTCAAAATTAGTTATATTTCTCTCCAATTTTGAAAACTCTACTCCAATGAGATAGATTTCTTTTATCTTATCCCCCTGTTTGTGATTTATCCCTCTTTGAGGATAGGCTTGCCCATCACCAACCTGAGAAGATAAATACTTTTCGTAGTACTTTTTCTCCTTAATTTGATCAAGTGCCGATCCCATATTTGTAAGTTCTATTACTTTAAATTCAAATACAAATACTTTATTTTCCAGAATAACCACTAAGTCAGCCTGTCCTACATTGGTGTGATCTTCTGCTCGCACGTCCAAACCAAGAGCCGCAAATACCTGAATATTCGGGATTCAGTGTGATAGTAATATGTTCCTGATTGAGTAAGTTTATGAAGAATTTCTGTTTTATCTATGTAATAGAAATCTTCTTCAATGATTCTGGAAAATGTCTGAATTCCATTGGGGAGCTTTTTCACTCTTTTAAGGTAGTTATACTCGGGAATTTTGTCA
>CAMCZP010000010.1 GCA_945887855.1 Leptospira interrogans serovar Manilae
CCCATTCTAGTTTGAGAGGTAAGTTCTTTAGATAACTACAGAGCATAATAGCACCATGGAGGTTTAGGGAGTGGAACGACCGTCCGGGTTTCTCTTCTTTTTTGGTTACTTTTTTCTTCTCTTTCCATAAAGAGAAGAAAAAAGTAACAGAGAGATTTGAAATTAAAGAAGAATTGGAATTTATAAGTAAATTCCATAAACAGACTTTTTACAAAAACACCCTATAAAATCTACTTCTCTTTGAGTTTCATCTTTATAGATTGAATATCATCCTTTTCTCCTATATTTAGAAGAGTTTGGATATAATTTGCAAAGACATCATTTGATAGTTCAGTCTTTTTTATTTGCTCAAGAATTGCCTTACTTGCTTTTTTTGACCGTCGTCTATAAAAGCAGGCTAACTGGGAAGGGCTATAGTTGCTTGGTTGGATTGATAAAAGTAAATCTTCATACTCAGAAAAATTTTTATCACAGGCAAAATTGACAGTGGTTACGTGAACATCATTGTCCTTTTCATATGAAAATTCGGTGAGAAGTCGGGTCAATATTTCCTTTTCTTTGGGAAATTTAGCTTTGGAGTAAGAATTGTTTAGGTATTGAATAATTTCATTTTTATCTTTCTTGGTAATGAAATTATTCATTTGGTCTTCGGATATTTCCTCCGGAGGTTTTCGTCCCACAGAAGGTGATACGTCAAAGGCACTACGTATGAGCCAATCAATAGTAAACACCACAGGAGATGCAACAGCTCTAATAGGAAGGCTTCCCATTTCTGTCATATAGCCATTGAAGCGTATATCCCAGAGGAAATCTTTTGTATCAACATAAGCGGATACAGTTTGTATTGCAGGATGGATGATGAAAATATCGAGTATGCCCCCCGCAATTCCTATAGGGATGTATATGGGAGCGAGTAAAATTTTCTGGGGTTGTTTTTCAGGAACTAAATTCTCTTCTACAGCCACTATGAGTGGTGTATTTCTTTTATTAAATCCCGCACAATTGTTAAGGAAAAAAATAAAAATTAGCATGCTACATAGTGTTTTCAAGATTAGCGCCTAACATCAAATAAAGATCGAAAAAGAGCGTCTAATAGTATAAATGGTGGAGTAAATACTAATTTGGGTATAAATAAAAACACCTGAACTACAGGACCTCCGCTTGGATTTACCCATATATATTCATAAGCATCCACACTAGCAGGATAAAAACTAGATAAGGGATGAATAATTATAATATCTGAAGTTAGGGTTACAAGTCCCACGGGTATGGCGATAGGTGCCACAAGTACCCTCTTTACAGTGGATTCAGGCTTAATATTTATAACCTCATCTAAGTAGGTTGTAACGGGTCTGTTTCTTGCATTGGTAAAGGCACATTGGGAGAATATAAATAGGAAAACTAAAAAAAGTATTTTAGAACTCAAATACCAAGATTTTTTCATACCTCAAAATAAGGTAAGAAAGAGGCTAAGTCAAGAATTTTATAGGAGAGTGGGTTAGGTAAATTTAGATTATTTCTTCACTGCCAAAAAGTTTATCAGAGAACAATTGGAATCGAGCTTCCATTTTTTGTAATCCGAGCCAATTCGTAAAATTTCAAAACCCTGTTCTTCGGCAATTCCAATGATCTCTTCATTTGGATAGTATCTTTGGATATGAATTTCTTGAAAGTATTTAGTCCCATCTACTGTGTGAACTTCAAAGGTAAGAGTGGATGTGATTTCTCTATTGTTGTTATTGTAATCATTTTCCCAAATAATAGAGATATCCCCGTAGGTTTCCCGGATAGTTTGGTTATGAAAGTTTTTTTTTAGATTGTACTCACTTGAAATATCAAAAAAATAATACCCTCTTTCTTCTAGAACATTGTATACACAGTTAAAATGTGATTTCATGGAGGAGGGTTCAATTAGATAGTTTAAAGAATCATGGGTACAAACAACCAGATCAAATTTTTCAGAAACTTCGAAATTCATCATATCCGCCTCCAAATAATCTGCATAAGGATACCTAAATTTGGCTATCTCGAGCATTTTCTTGGATTTATCTAACCCTATTTTTAGGGATAGGTCAGGAAATTCCTTTATGAGTGAACCCGTTCCACAGCCAATATCCAGAAGAGATTTGGGATAATCAGGTTCTATGGAGGTTAGAATGAAGTTAGTCCAGGCTTGGAAATTGATATGTTCCATGATGGGATCATAGATTTCCGGAAAGATGCTGTAAGGTTCTGAAATTTTCATTTTCAAAACTATAAAAAATACTTGTAATTTTTTTCCTATACTTTAAATATATAGAAAGTCAATCATTATGAGACATAATATATTATCGGTTACGTAAACTATGGGTATAGAACTTTTTCTTCCTTTTCTGGCTAGCTTATCTGTTATTTGGTTTCTACGTAAAGTAGATGGCAGTGGATTTCGTGTGGGTCAACTAAAAAAATACTCTCAAAAGCTCCAGGAAGATCTTGAACAAGTCTCCCTGGGAGGGATCCAATCTGTAAAAGATGCAACTATTGATCTAGAGTTGACCAATAAACAGGCTAAAAAACTTGTTTCTGACTTACAGGCTCAAGCTGGGGAAACCAGTTTACTTATGGAAAATCTTAGGGCACACAAAGACTATTTAGATAATGTTTTGAGTGAATTAAAAGATGTAGTAAAAGTTTCATCGGAGATTCGCGAGGAATCCAGATATGTTCAGGAAGGAATGGACATCATCCGATCCCACAGAGAAGAATTAAAGAAAGTAGACGCTGAAAATACACAAATTAGAGATCAGGTAAAAGAGCTCATTCACCAGTTCAATGAAAAATTAAATTCACGTACTACAGATATCCTTGAATCTCTAGCCTCAAAAATAGTTGAGTTGGAATCACTTTTAGAAGTAAAATCTGATAAAGTAGATGAAACCCTAAAAGACTTAGCTGATAATTATAAGCAAAGGCTCTCTGAAGAAGTAGAATCAATTATCACAGAGACAATTGAACGGGTGGAACTAGCCAACAATCGATTGGAAGATTTTACTAATTTTGTCAGGGACGGGGAAAAAAGTTTAGAAGTTCGTCTTACGAGATACAAAGATACCACAGACTCAATATCAGATCGAATTGAAAGATTGGATTCTAGGCTAGAAGAAAAGGCAGAGAGCGTAGGGGAATCGGTTCATGCAAGACTAGTATCATTTGAGAAAAAGTTCCAAGAAAAATTTGAATCTATTTTTGACCAATTGTCTCAAAACAAAGAGGCATTTTTAAGTGGTGTGAAGATGGAAATAGATCTCATGCGAACAGATGTGGAAAGCATGAGTCTAGAAATCATGACACGAAGAGATGAGATACTCACAGAGGCCCGTCGCCAAGCAGAAGTTGTATTGAGCAATATCAATAATTTTCATGAACGTTTTATTGAATCAGAAAATCGTATTATAAAAACGGCAGAAATGAAAAGAACCGATCTCATCAAAGAAGTGAGTCGTTATGAAAATGAATTCAAAAATACCAGCAATTCCTTTTACCAAGAAGCAGATACAATCAAGGAATCCATTTTAAAAAATCTGCATAATTTTGAAAACGATCTCTCCAAAGCTGTTACCTATTCTGAAAATATAACCCGGGAAAAATTTAATGGATTAAGAGAAGAACTTGAGGAATCAATGCTATCTCTCCATGGGCGAAAGAAGAGTGAATTTTTAGATGAACTCTCTGCAATAGACCTGAAAATAAAAGAACTCTCCCGTGAATCGTCTGACAAGATTAAGAATGTAGATGATCATTTTTATGATTTAAAAAATGCTCTTATGGAGACATCCAAAGATATTATATACCAAGTTGAAAAAGAAGTGGATCGTCTGTCTGGAGAGTTAGATGGAGAAAAGAATCGTGTAGACCAAAAGATAGAATTTTTAGCAGAGGGTTGGAATTCGGAGTTAGAAAGAATTAAATCCAGAACAAACAAGGACGTCGATTCATTGGTATCTCGATTAAAAGATATCCACGTAGAGGGGAAAGATCTGTCTGACGAAATACGTTCAGAGTACAACAATGGTAGAAATCTACTCGATACCATGATTAAAAAAGCAGATGAAACCTTACGAAGTGAAATTGATTCCCTAGCGGAAGAAGTACAGAATAAATTAAAAAAATCCCAAGATGAGTCAGAAATAATTTTAGCCCGATTGCAAAAAGCGGGGATGAATCTCTATGAGAAACAGGAATCCTTGCTCTCTGATTATGGTGAGAGACTCTATAGAGATCTTCAGGGGAAATTAGAAAAAGTTAGATATGAATCGGAAGAATTGTTAGAAGATATTCAAAAAGCAGGATTGAATTTATTAGAAAAACAAGAAGAAAAAATTGATAAATTAAAGAGCACTATAGATGACCGAATTTCCAGACAACTCACTGTACTACTGGACAAAGGGCAATTACAATTGGATCAATTGGAGTCGCGAATTGCTACTTATGTATCTGAAGTAAAACAAAACTTAGAAGGTAACTTAAAGAATTCTAAGGATGACAGCGAAAGACAAATAGCTAATTTTAATTCCCAAATGCAAAGATCATTCCGAGAAATGGAAAAAGCTAACAAAGATTTCATGGATACAAATAGGGAAGAATTCCAAAAGTCCAGAGAAGAGTTATCAAAGATACATATTACAATTGAAAGTGAGATTGATAAAGTATCTAGAATGAAAGGCTCACTAGTAGAAGACTTCTCAAGAGAAGAAAGTAAATTGAAGTATACTATGGAAAAAGTTTCTGAAAAAATGAGAGAAATAGAGGAATTTTCAGAAACAATTCGTAATACGGATAAGGTAATCAGAGAATCAGAAGGAACAGTCCAAACTCTCAACACTCTCATGGAAAAGCTCAGAGAAGAAGGGCACAATCTCCAAGAGTATTCTAGAGGTCTAGACCAGTTGAAGTCTGCCAAGCGTGAAATGGATACTGAAATTAGAATGTTAGAAACTCAGAAGATTCGAATCGAACAAATTGAAAATGAATTAAACCGTGCTACAAATGTTTGTGAGATCATCAATAAGAGAACAGTGGAACTACATGATAAAATTAGTACAATAACATCTATAGATAACAAGTTAGTAGATATGACTCGTATGCAAGAAGAGTTGGAATCTAAAATCAGCGAAGTGAAAGCGGCGTCTTCTAAAATCTATGAAATCTCGACAGCTCTCCAAAGCACAAATAGAATGGGAGACCAAATCTCTGAACGATTGGGTTCTTTGGAAAAAGAATTGGATCGTGTGGAATCAAAAGAAGCAGAGATTTCTGAGCATATCTTCACCATAGCTGAAAAAGCCAATGCTATTGAATCTCGAAGTATGGATTTGAAAAGTGTGGAAGCAAAGTTTGACAAAGTAGAACATTTGATGATGGACTTGTCTACTAAGCATAAACAGGTAGCGACTATGCAGAAAAGAATAGAGTCATTAAAAGCTGACTCAGAAGAGATGAGAGAAGGATTAGAAGGCTTATTACAAGAAGCAGAAGATAAGTTCCGAAAACTAAGTGATTTTTTAAACCACGTGGAAGGATTTGTAGAGAACCAATCCCGACCTAATCCAGTTCCCAGACAAACTGTAATACAACCACCCCCTAGGGCAGTATCTAGCTCAAGAGAAAGAGAAGCCATGCTAGAGATGAGTAAGAAAAAAAAGGCAAC
Organism: Leptospira interrogans serovar Manilae; assembly: GCA_945887855.1. Classification (GTDB taxonomy): domain Bacteria; phylum Spirochaetota; class Leptospiria; order Leptospirales; family Leptospiraceae; genus JACKPB01. Next base: position 5,687 of record CAMCZP010000010.1, read on the forward strand.
TGTTTTAAATCTTTATGAAAATTACTCATGGTCTACAGATACTATCGCAGAAAAGTTGAATATGGAAAAATCTATGGTGGAAGCTATCATCAACGGAAGATAAGTTTCCATTCATGGGAATATACACAACACTTCAAATTGTAAAAAAATTATAAAATAGAACTTGAGTTCTACTTTAATCTCTTTTTAAAAAAACCAAACAAGCCACTGCCAAGTGGCTTCTGGTAAAAAGTGAGCGTAGTACATCCCAAAGAAGAATTAGGACGACAGTATTCATTTTTAAATAGTTTTCACAATCTACCTGAGTAATTCCTTTTTCTTTGTCATAAAACTTTAAAACTTAAGTCTTTTTTTTGAGATCAATTATTCTTTTTATTGTAACTATTCTATATATATCCCCACTCTGTTCAGATTTCAAATGGTTTACCGATAATGATAAAAAGACAATAAATCTAGATTGTGTAAGAATGATTTATAAATAAAAAAAAGTTGTTGGAAATCATTGGAAACCTTAGTAACAGAAATATTTTATTCTTTATCCGGTGAAGGTGTTTCACAGGGTATCCCAACTGTATTCATAAGATTTTCAGGTTGTAGCTTACGGTGCGGTAAAACAACTGATAAAAAATTATGGTGTGATACTGAATATTCTCTTAGTCATAAAGTTGGCGATAGAATGAGTATCACAGATATACTAAATAAAGTTGTAAGTCTTAGTAAAAATCCCACACAGATTATTCTTACGGGCGGTGAGCCACTAGAAGGAAAGAATCATCAGATCTCAGCGGAGCTAAGTAAGAAAATTAATGAAGAGAGAACACATGGTATATTTAGGCAAGTTCGAATAGAGACCAATGGAAAAGAGGATATTAGAGAAATTCCAAATGCAGTCTTCACATTAGACTATAAACTTCCAGGTTCTGGAATGGAAGAATTTATGTTTAGGGAAAATTTTCAGTATTTAGTGGAGAGAAAAAATTCTCTAGATGAAATAAAATTTGTTGTCAGAGATATAGCAGATTATAAGAAAGCTATGTACATGGTAAGCAAATGGAATTTAGGCAATATATGTTTGTTATTTTCACCGGTCCAAAATGAAATGGATCCTATAGAATTGGCTGAACTTGTTAAGGAATCAAATCTACCAAATGCTCGATTGTCTCTGCAGCTTCACAAGCTTCTTTGGGGAAATCGGAGAGGGGTTTGATTGCAATGCAGTTTACTTTGGATTTTACAATTGCAAAAGAATTCATCCAAAAGGGAAAATCTGTATACTTACGTACAGATAAGGATCTCGGAATTGGTACAATTATTGGGGCTGAGGAAGATAAGCTAAAAATATCATTTCTGAAAGGAGATGTTATCAAAACACTCTCCGGTGATAGCGATCGAATTGTATATCTACCATTTGACCTAAAAGCTCTCCAGAATGAGGAACTGATCCCTGGTGAGCTATCCCTATCTCTTTCTGCTTTGGAACTAAAATATACACATATTTTTGATAAGTTATCCTCTCTCTCCAATTCCAGAACCCGCTTATTGCCTCACCAAATAGAGTCCACATACATTGTTGTAAATAGTCTAAAACCTAGATTTATTTTAGCTGATGAGGTAGGATTAGGAAAAACAATTGAAGCAGCTCTGATCATGAAAGAGCTCATGTTTCGAAAAGAGTTTAAAACTGTCCTCATAGTAACACCCTCTCCTCTTATGGTCCAATGGCAGGGGGAGTTAAAAAATAAATTCAACGAAGATTTCAAAATCATAAAACGGGGAAACTTCCTTTCGAATTCAGATTCCAATTGGAGTCATTTTAATAGAATTATCACTTCTATAGATTTTATAAAAAATCCATCTTACACAGAAGAAATTCTAAGTAGGAAGTGGGATATTGTAATATTTGATGAAGCTCATAGACTGAGAAGAGATTATTCAAAAATTACAAGGTCTTATGTTTTTGCCGAAAAAATAGCAAAACGAACGGAATGTTTATTGTTACTTACTGCAACACCCTTTCGTGGAAAACTAGAAGAGTTGTATTACCTTACCCACCTAGTAGATCCTAATCTCTTTGGTACATACCATGCGTTTGTAAATGATTACATTGTTGGAGCCAAAACAGACCTAAAAGAAAAAATCAGTAAAGTTCTCCTCCGTAGAAGGAAAGTAGAAATAGGCGGATTTACAAAAAGATTTGCAAAGACGGTCATGATCGAGCTCTCAGACCAAGAGAAGCAATTTTATGAGGAAACCACAGAGTATGTTAGGCGAGAGTACAATTTAGCCCTACAGTCTAAAAATAAAGCTATTGGTTTTGTAATGGTGGTATTCCAAAAACTATTAGATTCTTCTGTTTTTGCCTTGCTAACCGCATTGAACAAACGAAAATTTTTACTAGAAAATCGTCTCCAAAGGATTTACCTATCTCCAAATGATATAGGAGAATGGGACCAGGAAGAAACAGAAAACATTGAAGAGTTTGTCTCTGGAATGGAGGAATCCGCCTGGAAAGATTTTGCAAATACCAAACGGGAAATCTTAACTCTCAATCGATTGATTCACCTTGGAAAGGCAATAGTAGAAGATTCCAAATTAATAAAATTAAAAGAAACTCTCCAGAAATTAACCAGGCTGGGAAATGAAAAATTTATTATATTTACTCAGTTTCGCTCTACCCAAGAATATTTATTTTCAATATTAGAAAGAGAGTTCATAGTCTCCCTTTTTCATGGATCTTTAACCATGGATCAAAAAGAAAATGCAATCAAAGATTTTAAAGAGAAAGCTGAAATACTTATCTGCACGGAAGCAGGCGGAGAGGGTAGAAATTTACAATTTGCGAATATCCTTTTTAATTATGATCTACCTTGGAGTCCTTTAAAAATTGAGCAGAGAATTGGTAGAATTCATCGTTTTGGACAAAAGAAGGATGTGTATATTTTTAACTTTGCAAGCAAAGATACTGTTGCAGAGAGAATTTTAGAGGTTTTAAATCATAAAATTCGATTGTTTGAAGAGTCAATTGGTGTTTCTGATTCTCTATTGGGAAATATTGAAGCGGAAATTGATTTCAATTCAACCTTTATGAAATTTATTTCTGGCTCCAAAACAAAAAGAGAAATTGAAGAAGAGTTAGATTTGCGTATAAAAGTTGCCGAGCAGGGATTCAAGCGTCTAGATGCTCTGGTAACTCCAAAGCTAATTGATTTTAATCTCCAAGATTACTACAATCACACTCTCAATGAGAGGCAGTTTGATAATTCCCACTTAGAAGATTTTATAACGCAGTTTCAAAATTACTTTCCTGAAGAAAGTAAATATTCCCTCACTAAATTGAACCATAAAATTTATAAAATAAAATTTGATACTAAAGAAAAGCTAGGTACTTTTGATTCCGAGACTGCCCTCCAGGATGATTCTCTTGAATTTTTGGCTTTTGGTCATCCACTGATAGAAAGTGCTATTCATTATTTTGCAAATCATAAATTGGGGTATGGTTATAAAATAATAAGATCTAAAAACTTTAAAGATAAAATATATTTTGTCTTTTTAATAGATTTTTCATTTTCTATGAGTAGATCAGAAATTTTTTATTATGAGTATACTCCATTAAATCAAAATGTTCTGCAAGTAAATGAGCTCCCTATAGAGCTAAGAATTTCAGGGGCTGGAGTCTCCTCATCTTATCTTGACTTTACAATTCTTGAAATGGGATTATTGAATAGTTTTCATAAGTGTGAAAAAGATTCAGAAAAGTTCAAAATAGATTTAGAGAAAAAAACAAACTCTCTATTTGAAAAGGAAGTGTTTAAGCTAGAATTATCAACACAGAAATCTTTGCGAATGCTAAAGGAAAAACTAGATCGCCAAGAGGCAAAGTTTAGTTGGGATGGAAAAGCCGAAGGTAAGTCCGCACTGAATCGGACTAAAAATGAAATCACAAAATTAAAAGAAGATCACGAAAGAGAGATTAGAAAAATTAAAAATAGTAGTCGTATTGCAAAATCAATTGAGTTATTTCAGATTTACTATTGTATTTGAAGAAACTACCTAAGAAATTAAAAGTAACTCCTTAGGTATGAGGTAGAAAGCTTACATTTTTTAAAAAATACTATCTCCAGCCATCATTACAAACTTCACTGTGATTTTCATATAGGCCGGCAGCTGGTACAGAAGGTGCTCTAACATGTCCTGAATACTGGGTATAGGTTTTGTTGGAGTTAAAAGGCCAAATACCTTCACTCTGAGTGAGTGAGCTTTGGCATTTAGAAACCCCAGCAGCTTGGCTGTATCCACAAGAAGAATGGTATGCAACAGCATAGTCATCTTCCCCTGGAAGAATCAAAGATGCTCCTATCATTCCTTTGTATCCTGGAACATGGGCAACAGTAATACCACCTGTGTTATTGTGATTGAATGAAGATCTTGCTGTTGAAACAATCAATGCTTTGTCCATTGCATTTCCAGCAAATCCAAATGTTAGGCCATTCAAGGCAGAAGCCAATTCAGAGCCTCCAGAAGCAGCAGCCAATGCAGTTACACCGTTGATCTTGTAGCCTTTAGAAGAAGCAGTACCTCCTAAATAAGAGAGCCAGTACTCTGTGGCATAACAACCTGCACTGTGGCAAACAATTTTACATGTATCTGCACCTTTGCATCTTTCCGTAAGAACTGTACTAAGATTTGTTTGTGCTCTACAGGATCCATAGGTTCGGGGGTCTGAGGTGCCATCATATCCAACAAAATACTTAGTTCCACTCACAGAATTGTGGTTAGAACCCCAGTAAGAATTTACATCAGTTGTGGAAGTCCCACAATGATTTTTACCGGATTTCCCATGAACAAACACTGTGATTGTTCCTGCACTTAAACTTGCTGAAAAAAGAATTGCTATAGCAATTGATAGAAATTGTCTCATTTTTTATCTCCAACCATCATCACATATTTCACTGTGATTTTTATATAATCCACCCACTGGAACAGAAGGAGCCCTTGTGTGACCTGAGAATTGAACGTAGGTTTTATTCCCACCAAAAGGCCATATACCGTCATATTGCGTGATAGAGCTTTGGCACTTACTAAAGCCAGCAGCTTCGCTCATTCCGCAAGTAGAGTGGTAAGCTACAGCAAAATCATCCTCGCCAGGTAGAATTGCAGATGCGCCAATCATTCCTTTGTATCCAGGTACATGAGCTATATTGAGTCCACCAGTGAGGTTATGGTTGAAAGAAGACCTAGCATTTGTAACTCTGAGAGCTTGGTCCATTGCATTTCCAGCATATCCAAAGGAGATTGCATTCAATGCAGAAGCCAATTCAGAACCACCTGATGCAGCAGCTAGGGCAGTAACACCAGTTATTTTATATCCAAGTGAAGAAGCAGTAGCTGATCCTAAATTCGATAACCAAAACTCAGAAGCATAACAACCTGCACTGTGACATACAATTTTACATGTATCTGCACCTTTGCAACGTGTAGCCAAAACAGATGAGAGTACTGTCTGTGCTCTGCAAGAACCATAATTTCGGGGATCTGATGTCCCATCATACCCTACAAAATATTTCTTTCCTGAGACAGTATTTGCCATAGTTCCCCAATAATTAGTGGTAGAGCCTACAACTAAATCCTTGGTGTCATCGGGATTGCAAAAGTTATTAGATGACTTTCCATGAACAAATATTGTTATATTTTCTGAATAGATTGCTCCACTTAAAAACATCATAAGTATGAGAGCCAATAAACTCGTTTTATTTTTCATATTTTTCTCCTGTTTAGCATTTCAATTATTTGTGATTGGTAGATTCATTCCTTAGTGAATTTAAAGTTTATACTGGTTCAAAAAAACCAGATAAAGTTGGTTTTCATAAAGACTAAATCTGTCCTTTCTAAATAAAAAGGCATATATCACAGTGGTAAATTATCAAGAAAAAAATTATCTAATAAGAATTTTTATAATACCATGATTTTGGTTGTTTCTTTGTGATAATTTTATATGTATTTTGTGTGAGACGTGAGAATATATTATAAAAAAATTTCTAGGTTTAAGAATTCGTTCTTGCAATTTTAAAAAAAAGATCCTTCTTTCGTATCTATCGAAAAATAAAAAATACAATTGGAGGAAGGATTTTAGATGGCAGATAATAATAATTCTACAACAAGATTTATGATCATTGGAGCGGTAGTGGTTGTTTTAATCATAGGAATCATATATTTTATGAAGGGGAAATCTTCAGATGGGGATAAATCTGGAAATTCAAAGGATATTATGAGTGAGACATCAGATCCTACAAAAGGGGAAGGTCAAATTGGCGATGGGACATCCCTTTCAGATGATGGCGGGGACGGTTCCAAAATGGGAGTTACTCCTGAATTCTTATTGGAACAATACCGAGAATGGTCTCAATATCCTCCTAATTCCAGACCTCTCTCCAATTATAACTATGATTTGATAGAACCTTTTTTTGTTCAGGAATCTCCTATTGTGATGGTGGATACTCCAACCTCTAAAGAAGACAATGGGTACAAATGTCATCTCCAACCAAAAACATGGGCAGTGATTGGTCCGAGTGCAGAAATGTTTATCAAGTTAGAATGTAGGGATAAAACAAATACTCCTATCCCAATCAAAATTGACAGTGCTAGAGTGTTCAAAGAGTTTGATGGCGTAAAAACCTCTACAGTGAGCCCTGATTACAATGATGATGGAAGAGATGGAGATGAAACAGCTAAAGATAATATATATACATTCAAATGGAGACCTATGAAGCAGGACTGGGGTCAAATGCTCTTAGAAGCAGATATTCAGTACGGACAGGGAAAAAAAGCAACTCTTACATCTAGCTTTTTCTCTTCACCTGGAAAGCCCGCAGAAGCTGGAAATGTTTTTCGTGAAACCATTATGGAAGGTTCCCTTGTAGTACATGCAACAATCAGTGTGATTAAGCCAGGAACTTATCATATAGAAGCAAATTTAAAAGAAGCTGCAGATGGTAATTTTATTTCTTTTGCTACCTTTGATGGATCCCTAAAAAGTGGAACCCAAGAAGTGGAGTTACTATTCTTTGGAAAAATTTTAAATGACAAAGGTTATGATGGACCATATATTTTAACAGATGTAAGGGGCCATAGAGTAAATCTTGCAATTGATCCATCCTGGCATGAGCAGGGAGAAGAGGGATTAAAAAAGATGTTAGCTGCAAAGACTACAGAGCCTGACAAAGAAATGATCATCCCATTTACAGAAGAGTACAAAACCAAACCATATAAATTTACTCAGTTCTCTAAAAAGGCATATAATAGTGCTGACAAAGAGAATAGAGTTCGTGAATTACAATCAATGGTGAAAAAATAAAGATAGTTATTTAGAAACGAAATCAATTGTTTACTGCAGTGAAGGATTTTTTAGAATAGAATTCTTCACTGCAGTGTATAACATGACGTAATACACTTTTAGATAAACATAACTAAATAATAAAAAATATGAGTTTATCAAAGAATTATTTAGAGCTATTGGATAAGGCAAAAAAATTATCTAAGACAAATTTAGATGTTCTTATCATTGGAGAAAATGGTGTAGGAAAACATTGGTTACTTCAGCATATTGCAGACGATACTGCAATTGAAAAAGTAGATTGTCAGGAGTGGAGATCAAGCTTAAATATTTTATCTAAAATTGTAACTCATAAAGTTACTAACTTTAATTTCTCATACATTGATAATCTAGATCCAGAAGGCCAGCTGGTACTATTTAGAACCTTAGAAAAAAGAGAACTTATTTATAATGAATGTTCTTTCAAGGTAAAAAGGCTTTATTTTACATCCCATCCATCAATAAAAGAAAAAGTTAACAAAGGAGAATTTAGAGAAGATTTATATAAAAAAATTAGTGCAATCCAATTGAGCATACCTGCATTGAGAGATAGAAAGGATGATATACCTTACTATGTAGAAATCTTTTTGGGTGAAATATGTAAGAAATTTAGAAAAAAAATTCCCCAGATATCTGATGGCTTTGTTGAATTTTTATATTCTAGAACTTGGGAAGGAAATTTGACCGAATTAAAATCACTTTTGGAATCTATGATTCTATTTGGAAAAGGAAGAACTTTAGATTTCAAAAATATTCCAGAAATATATAAGGCTAAACCAATTGTAAGACAAGATATATCCGTACTACACGGTATAAAAATAGAAGAATATGAAAAAGAAATCATAAAAGCTAATCTCATATACTTTGAAGGTAATAGAAAAAAAACATCAGAAGTATTGGGAATATCAGAACGAAATTTATATAGAAAAATAAAATTATATAAGTTAGAAAAATAAAATATAATAATTATAGACGCAACTGCAATTACTATCTTTTTCCGCCGCGGTAGGCGGAAAAAAGCTTAGGATTGTTGCGAATAAATATGGAAAAACTGACTTTTTGCAGGAACGTAATTATATTTTAATTAACCTTATTTATGATCATTAAGAAAAAATATAATTTTATTCTATTTTTTTGATGCCTGCAATATAGATTCAATTATTTCAAAGGATTGTGTGTTATCGGATGCTACTCTAATGTGATTTTCAAGACGTGTAACTTCAAAAACACGTTTTACAGATTCTGATATATTGCAAACAACTAACTCTCCTCCACGTCGGCGCAACCAACCAGCTATTTGTATAAGTGCACCAATGCCTGATGAGTCAATAAACTTAGTCTCTTTGAGATCGAAAATAACATATTTAAAGCCATCTTTCATTTGGTTTTGTACGATAGACTTAAGATCAGGGCACTTGTATAAATCAATATCACCATAAGTAGGATGCTCAAAAATTTGGTCATGTGTTTCAATGCCTCCAGTATCAATGATTTCGGATCTATTAAAAATATCAGTTCCTGCTGCTAGAAAGTGTTTACTTGCATTGAAAGCATTTTCTTTGAGTTTATTGGACATGAATTTTAATCGTATGAGTACTGAATTTAAAACTTCGGGAGAAAGATTTATATTTTCTTCGAGGCGTTCAATTGCATAATTGACTATGTTCTTAGCCATATCTACTTCTTTTTCCTGGAGAAGCTTTGCAGCTCTCATGATTGTTTTCGCAGATGAATAAATTAGCCTTTCCACAATTACCTCTTGGTCAGCTGCAACAGGGGTCTCGCTAGATTCTGTAGAGATGGATGCTAAAACAGTCTCTAATCTCATTTTTTCAAAAAGATTATAAAAAGATAATTGGACATCTATTAAATTATTGAGAGGTAGATTTTTAGCAGGATTGATTTCTAGAGATAGTACTAGATTTCTTATATCATCTGCCCGTATATCTCCCATTTGTATTACGGTTGTACCATTATCACTAATTTCTGTAGGATAGTCGTTGTACAAATCCATAACTCTTACACCATCAGGAAATTGAAGCTTAACTTCAACCGCCTGTCCATAAAGGGAGCCCACATCTCCAAACTCTCGGAAAAAAATACCGGACGCTTCTTCGGGACTATTAACAAAATAGAAATTCCCACCACCAGTGGATGCTATATCTTTTAAAGAGCTTTCATTAAAATCATTTCCAAAGCCAATTGTAGTGGTACTTATTCCTCTGGAGAAATGACTGGAGGAAATTGCATTAAATTGTTCTTGGTCTTTTACTCCTAAAGTAGCTTGCCCATCAGTGAGAAGTATTACACGTTTATAGGAATTGGGAACATTGGAAGACTCTACTAGCCTAAGTGCCTGGAGCCAACCCCCGCTTAAATTTGTGGAAGTTCCAACTTGGATAGCCCTTATTTTATCAATGACAGAAATTTTATCCTTTAATTGGATTAAGGGCTGTACTACCTGGACATCGGCGGAGTATGCGACAATACAGATGTAGTCATTTCTGGTGAGCCAGTTGACTAGGGCGGATGCAGCATCAATAACAGATTCTATTTTTTCACCCTTCATTGACCAGCTTTTATCAATAGCTAAGCCTATGACAAGAGGTTGTCGTTGTTCATTGGCAACAGCAGGTGGAGTTTTTAATTTGATCAATAGATGATTGAGTTGATTTTGTTTGCCTATAATTGCAGGTATTTCAAGCTTTGCTTCCAATTCCATTCCATAAGAGAATCTGAAAAATCGTATAATTGCAAGAAAAAAACCATTTTTTAGTCTATAAAATCACACACTGAGGTTTGGAAAAAAAAATGATTAGTGTCCTGCGGAAAGAAGATCCAATTTTCTTTGTATAGATTTACTTTTAGTATTTAAACGTAACCAATTCAAAACTTCCCCTAATTTTGTAGATTGGTCAGAAGAAGAGAGAAAATATGCATAATAATAGACTGCCTTATGAGAATTTTCTCGATCTTTCCATGTTTCGTAAATTTTTTCTCCCCATTTTAACCCGTACTCTGTGTTATTAGCTGCCATTGCTTTTTCCATGGCAATGTTGTAGAGCCCAAGAATTTCGGTGGATTCGAGCTGAAGACCAATGGATTGGAGGGATGCTTGTAAGGAATTTAGGGATGGTTCCGTTAGAAAAAATATTCTAAGGCAAATAGCGTTGTTAGGTTCAGATTTAAGGCATTGTTTAGAACTTAAGTGGGCTGAGCTGTAATCTGATTTTTCAAAATAAAGTAAAGGAGGGATTTTTTCTTCTGCAATCAGTTGAAGACTAAATAGTACGCCTATTGCAAAAAGGGAAATTTCAAAAAAAATTTTATGTAATTTGAAGTGGACGAGCCCCAAAGCTAAGTGTAATTTAAATTTCTAAAACGTTTGAAGATCCACACATGGGACAAATGTTCGTACCTGAATCATAGTCATCAAAGTCATCATCATCTTCCCCACCTATTTTCCATCTATAATCACAATCTTCACAGGCAAGGATCATCCCATCTTCTTCATTGGGATCTTCATCGTCATCAAATTCTTCATCAAATTCATCATCAAAAGATGGCATACAAAATCCATAAACGTCATGCTATGTATTTGTCAACCAAAATTAGTACTATTATTTGCCCAACTTTTTAAAAAGTTCACTGTCAATTGAAATGGAAAAAGTGTAGAGCTGAAAAGAAGGCATGAGAATCTGGAAGAAAGGTAAGCCAGGCTTTCAATTCGTTCTAATTGAATTTTTAAACCTGTCGATATTATGTCTATGAACACACAGGTTGAATCACTTTTATTTAAAATTCGTAAAGATCTCTCAGAGCTAGTTAAAACATCTGCATTTTCAGGTTTAAAGGGTGGGACTGAGACTGAGGATATGGACCATGATGAGTTACGCTTGCTTGCAATGATTGGGAAAGATATTGTTCCCGTGACTGTTAAAATAGGTGGACCAGAGGCTCGGACAGATATTAGATACTGCTACTCAATTGGTGTAGATGGAATTTCGGCTCCTATGATAGAGTCAGAATACTCATTGCGGAACTTTATAAATACTCTTAAGAATCTAATACCACCCGCAAGTTATATGAAACTAAAAAAGTCCATCAATTTAGAGACTATCACTGGTTATAGAAATATCTTAGAAATAGCGGACTCGAAGGCATTTTTGGAACTGGACAATGTTACCGCTGCTAGATCGGATCTCTCTGCTTCCATGGACTCCCATCCCGATGATCCTGAGGTTATGAGAGTGACCACTCAGATTGTTAAAATTACTAAAGACAGAGGAAAAAAATCCTCAGTTGGCGGAACGATTACTAAATCTAATTTTTATAACATCATTGATACCATTGATCCAGACAGTATCAATTCCAGGCACATTGCAGTGGATATTTCACGGGTCAAAGCTGAAAAGTTAAAAGATGTTCCTGATATGATGCTATCCTTTGAAATGGATCTTTATGATATTTTAGCGCAGTACAAACCTGAGAGAGCTTACTACTATAAAAACAGAATTGAAATCAATAGAGAAAGAATCGGAATGAAAAAAGTTTTATACTCGATTCGATAAAATTAATTTGAGTCCATAGATGTTGCAACTCCCTAGATAAGTCTCTCTTTTTATTCTAGGGAATTTCAAAAGGATCTATACTTTTCGTTAAGGTTGTAGGATAGAATATGACTTCCCCCTTTTTTAAAGGTACCTTTGGTATCATCCAGCTCACTCCACCATAGTAGGGTAATAAATATTTCCCTAAAAACATAACTCCCCACACATCAAACCCTGTGGTTGCAATTATGATTTTTCCTTTAAAACCTTTTTTAAAAATCTTTCTGATAAATACCAATCCCGATGTTTGAGTTTCCATTGTAATGTCGCTAATGATTGTTGTATATTCAGAAGCTAAAAACATTTCATAACCCTGTGATGCAGTGATTGCTCTTTCAGAAGGAATGTTTCTTTTATCCAAATAGATTTTTAAGTTATTAGCATATCTATCATTATCATCTACTATTAAAACAGTTTCCATAATTATAATCTTGGTTCTAGTATTTTTAAAATAGTTTAATTTGTAAATTTAACTTTGGGTTGGAGTTTCAAGATAAGGGAAGAAAACACAGAAAAAAAATAAGGATTTACTATTTGTGCTTTGTGAAAGAGTTCCACAAAGCACATGTTTTAATAATTTATTTAAAGTTTTGAGATACGAAATCCCAGTTAACAAGCTTCCAAAATGCTTCTACATAATTTGGTCGTGCGTTTCTATAGTCAATGTAGTACGCATGTTCCCATACATCACATGTCAACAATGCATGTTTTCCATCTTTTAGGGGAGTTCCTGCATTGCTTGTGCTTTCAAGTGCTAATGATCCATCATTATTTTTAACAAGCCATCCCCATCCAGAGCCAAAAGTACCAATAGCTGTTGCAGAAAATTTTTCTTTAAAACTCGCAAAAGATCCAAAAGATTTATTGATTGCATCCGCTAATGCACCTGAGGGTTCCCCACCACCTTTAGGTGAGAGGCAATGCCAGTAAAATGTGTGATTCCATACTTGAGCTGCATTGTTAAATATTCCGCCCGAAGACTTCTTAACAATATCCTCCAGGCTTAAGTTTTCGAATTCGGTTCCGGGTATTAATTTATTTAAATTAACTACATAGGTATTGTGATGTTTGCCATAGTGATACTCTAAAGTTTCGGCTGAGATAGTGGGAGCCAGTGCATCTTTAGCGTAGGGTAGCTCGGGTAATTTGTGTTCCATAATTGCTCCTTTTTTACCTACGTTAGAATTATTCTAATCATTCTCAAGGATTTTTTAGATATGAATTGCAAAATTCTAAGTAGTTGGATTATTTAGAAAACATCAAAAACATTTAGATCATTGTTTCATTTTCACAAAGGAGAATAATCTTTGAAAATTTTTATACTGATAGTTATAGTGCAAGTTTTTCTCTTTTGCCAAAAGGAAAAACAAGAGTTTACACTCACTGGAGCTTGGAAGGATCTAAAAAGTGAAAGTATTTACGAAAAAGAAAAATTAGAAAATATGTATGAATTTATAAATGTCAATGACGTATATTATGGTAAAGTAATGGGCTTAGATCTGCCTCTAGTAAATAACAATAATAAAATTAGGAGCTGTGGAAATTGTGAGAAAAATGAAGCTGTTATGCTATTGGGATACAATATTATAAAAAATCTGAAGTATGAATCAAATTCTTATAAGGGAGAAATATTTGACTCTTACAATAATAAGTGGTTTGATGTGAAAATAAGTTTTATCGATAAAGATACAATTAATGTAAGAATGTATGCTATTTTACCATTATTTGGAAAAAATACCAAGTGGGTGAGGGCAGAGAACTACTATAATAATTTATTAAAGAGAGAAACTGTACTTTTAAATTCGGAGAAGGAAAAAGTTTATGCAATTACCCCTGCGGCTATAGAAGAAAATAGTAATACATTTTTAGTTAAGCCAAATACAGATGTTTCATTATTAAAGAATGCTTACTATTATGATAAATATGGTGAACTACAAATGAAGCTAGAGTTTTATAAAAAGGAAGATAATATTGCATTTTTTACAAATCCTCAATCTATAAATATTAAAAAAGGAAGCTTAGTATATTTTTTAAAAAAATAAGATTAAATTTTCATTACTTAATTCAAGGTTTTAACAAGTAAATTTTTGTAACTACTCACCCCGTTTCATTTTGAAAAATAATTATTTTAGATCACTATAGAGTAATACAATACCTCGGAGGATTAGAGAGCGGAGCGACTGTCCGGGTTTCTCTTCTTTTTTGGTTACTTTTTTCTTCTCTTTTCATAAAGAGAAGAAAAAAGTAAAAGAGAAATTTGAGATTAAAGAAGAATTTTAATTAAAAAGAAATTTAGTCTTTGGAATTAAAGTCGAACTCACTGAGTAAATATTAATTCTAATTAAAAAAAAATTAGTCTTTAGTTATAACGCCAAACTCGCTGAGTAAATATAAATTTTTATTCCATATTATTTACATTAATCCTTCCATTTAATATTTACAATTGGCTTTTTTCCTAATTTGTTTAGAACTTGTAACATATCTGACCACATTTCCTTTTGGAGATTACTTCCAAAACCTCCGTTTCTAAGAATAAAACTTGGATGATATGTGGGCATAACAGGTATGAAATTAAAGAGAGCCCATTTTCCACGTAATGTTGTGATACCCTCAGTAGTTTTTAATAAAAATCGTGTTGAAGGATTTCCTAGTGTAACTATAACTTTGGGTTTGATTAAATCAATTTGTTGAAGTAAATATGGACTGCATGCATCAATCTCTTCTTTATCGGGGGGTCTATCCTTTTCAAACTTCAAATCTACTGTGGGTCTACATTTATTTATATTTGCTATGTAAACGTCCTGACGGGAGAAGCCCATGGCTTTTTCAATGATTCTTGTCAGTAGTTCTCCTGCTTTCCCCACAAAAGGTCTCCCTGAAAGATCTTCCTGTTTACCTGGAGCCTCTCCTATAAAGAATAATTCTGCATTAGGATTGCCCTCTCCAAATACAACCTGATTTCTCGTTGTATGCAACTTGCACTTTTTACAAGAGAGAGCATCTAACTTTATTTGGTCTAAGTTTTCCAATCAGAAATCATATCCCAGAAGAGTTTTTATTTTCTCAAGCTCTTTTGGATTTCTCTTATCGGGGGAAGTTATAATGGAGTACTTTGTAGTGCCCAACAAAGACTTATCTTCACTATTTCCAAGCATAGGAACCAATTGAGAAATAAGTTTTTTGGCAGTTTCTGAATTTTTATGAAGATATTCAATGACCATTTCTACAGTTACACCTTCTTCATGATCTTTCCATGAGTCATAATCTGTTGACATACAAACCATTTGGTATTGGATCTCTGCTTCTCTCGCTAGTTTTGCTTCAGGTAGTACACTCATATTTATAATATCTCCCCCCAATTCCCTATACATTTTAGATTCTGCTCTGGTGGAAAAAAGAGGACCTTCCATACAAATTAAAGTTTTGTCAATATGTAGTTTTAAGTTTATTTCTTTTGCAGCATCTTTGATTTTTTTTGCTAGAAACTTTGAAAAAGGATCCCCAAATGGAGCATGTGCTACAATTCCATTTTTAAAAAAAGTAGATTCCCTTATTCCTTTAGTTCTATCAATAATTTGATTTGGTAGTACAAAATCCATTGGGGCAATTTTTTCTCTTAAGCTTCCTACCGCACTAAAAGATACTATTTCTTCTACTCCAATATTTTTTAATGCACAGATATTAGCTGCATTTGGTATTTCTGAAGGGGATAAAAAATGTCCTTTTCCATGCCTTGGAAGAAAAGCAATTTCTTTATCTTTATATTTTCCTATTAAAATTTTATCAGAAGGTTTTCCCCATAGTGTATCAGGATAAATTTCATCAATTTTCTCCATTCCATCTAAATCATAAAGTCCTGTTCCACCAATGAATGCTAACTTAATCCTATTCTTCATTTTTCTTTTTTCTCCTGTGACAATTCTTTGTTTGTAAAAGTAAAAAAATCTTTTATAGTAGTAATACCATTGTGTATATACTCAGTTGCTATTGAACCTGCAATACCTCCAGCTGTAACTCCTACTGGTCCAGCCAGAGTGATTCCAAGATAAACAGAACCTAACCACAAAGGATCGATAAAAGCATCATTTTTATTTAATAAACCTTTATAAATTATAGGGATAGACAATGCTTTTCCAGCTATTCCGCCAAAACCAACTGATAATCTAAGATCTATTGAAGAGTCAAAACCTATTTTTCCTTTACCTGCAGCATCAATACCAACTCCAACCATTTTAAAATCTGGTATATCAATAATTTTATTTTCAATATAAAAATGGGTTTGAATTGATTTGAATTCACTATTTTCACCTTTAGGTCCTAAGAAATTTACTAACTTTCCTAATGCAAAAATAGGTTTTAGAAAATTAGCATATCCAAATAATTTTCCATTTTTAATATTTGCAAAGCCTCTAATTTTTAAATTTTTTTCGAATTCAGAATAGTCATTTCCAATGGAGTGTAAGTGAAAGTCGGTATCTAATTTTCCAGAAATAAATTTTTTATCAGTATACTTTTGAATCAAAAGTGGTAACTCTAAATTTTCTATTCTAAATGTTAAATCATAGGTAGTGCTATTTGTAGAGTCGATTATTCCATCTCCACTGATTAAGCTTTCATGGAGAGTTGCTTTTTCTATGTTTAGTAGTACGATCTTATCATCAATTCTAATAACAGCTTTTGATTCTCCAAAATTATAATCTTTGTACGATATTTTTTTGCATTGAAGCTTAATATCACTTTCAAATTTAGAAGTTGAACTGTTATTAGAACTTGTTTTGGTAAAAGATAAAATATATTGTAAAGATTTTTCTAATTCAAAATAATCAGAAGCGATATCTAATTGTAAATAAATTATAGAATTAAAAGATAATTCTCCTGAAAAATTTGCATGTATAATATTTCCTTGTTTGATATAAGTTTTAATAAAACTTAATCTATTTTTTTTGGGGAAATAAGTCATTGTTGAATTGATTTCTATAATGGGTGATAAAAATGATAAATTTATAAAATTCAGATTAGCAATATTCAGTTTAGTTGATACTTCAATTTCACTATTTATCCCTTTATTAAATATTAATTCGCCATTTGCATTGGAATTATAAAAATTAGAGTTTTCTATTATTTTATAAAAAGGTTGGAAGATTTTTATAGGAAAATTTTTAATATAAGCAGTTCCAGAAAACTGTATATCATCTATAGATTTATATGAATTGTCAATTCCAACATTGAAGTCTGCAATAGTATTTCCACCTAAATAATCAATATTAAATTCTAATTTATTTTTAATCAGAGAGCTATGTTTAAAGACTAAACTATTTATTAAAAATGTATCTTCTTTTGAATTCACGATAAATTTTATAGAAACGTTTTTTAATGATGTAGTAATTATTTGTAAATTTTTAACCTTTTCAGGTAAATTTATAGGAGAGGCAAGAGAATCTTTATTGGAAGTAATAGATATTTCAATTTTACTATCTTCAAATTCAAATCTATCAATTTTCCATTTATTTAATAGAATATTAGCCCATGAAAAATATACTGTAGTACGATTTGAATGGATTGAGAGTGAAAAATTTTCTGTTTTATTATTAATATTAAGATTTTCTAAAAGAACATAAGGGTATGGAAATAATGAAATTTGGTCGCTAGTATAATTGATTTTATATCCTATTATTTCTTCAGTTTTAATAAAAAGAAGATTCTTCCAATATTCTTTTTTTAGAAAAAAAGATTTGAAAATAACAATATATCCTAAAAAAAGTATAGACACAAAAAGCAAGAGCATTCGTTTTTTTGGGATTATAACCATATACCTATATTTTTAACTTCCAAAAAAATAGAATATTATTTTTTTAAAGGATAATTTAGAATTCATATAAATGTAACTTGAATATTTTTTATACTTCTTTCTACTATGAACTATGGATTCAGATAATAGTAAAATTTTTCAATATGTAATATCTCCTGCTTTAAAAGAGGCAATTTTAACTGCAGAAATCACTCAGAGACCATTGTTAGTTAGGGGTGAACCTGGAACTGGTAAAACTTTACTTGCCGAATATCTCTCTAAGTCTAGAAAGCAAAGTATATACAAATGGCATATAAAATCAACAAGTTTAGCTAAAGATGGACTTTATTTTTACGATGCAGTTTCTAGGCTAAATGATTCTAGATTCACCGACCTACAAATGAATCAAAAAGTTCATAACATAGAAAATTATATTAAATTGGGAGCACTTGGAGAAGCATTTTCTAGAGATGAAAATTCCGTAGTATTGATTGATGAAATAGATAAGGCAGATATAGAATTCCCAAATGATCTATTATTAGAGCTAGACCAAATGGAATTTGTTGTACAAGAAACATCTAGGTTGATCAAAGCTAAAAAAAGACCTTTTTTTATTATTACATCAAACAATGAAAAAGAACTTCCAGATGCTTTTTTGCGAAGATGTATTTTTCACTATATTGAATTTCCATCTTATGACTTATTAAAAGAAATTATCAATGTTCACTTTCCAGGTCTAGAAGAATCTATATTAGAAAGTACTGTTAAAACATTTTATAAAATACGTAAAATGGACAATCTAAAGAAAAAGCCTTCTACAAGTGAATTGATTGATTGGTTAACTGTACTTTTATCACAGGGTGCTGTACTAAAACCAATGGAAAAGATACCATTTTTAGGAGCATTGATAAAAAGTGAAGAAGACTTAAAAAATCATTTTGGAAGGTTTACGGTAAATTAATGTTCCAAAATTTTTTCTACAGACTAAAATCAAAAAAAATCCCTGTTTCCACCACAGAACTATTAGATTTAATCAAAGCTGTGAGTTTTCATTCGGAGAACCAATCCCCTCTGACATTAAAGAAGTTTTATTCAATCGCAAGAAGCTGTCTAATTAAAGATATTAAATATTATGATGAATATGACTTGGTTTTTGCAGAAACATTCGGGGATAATAAAATCGGAGATACGGACTTTAATGAGAAATTGACGGAGTGGTTGAGCAAGGCAATAGAAAACAACCTTACAGATGATAGAAAAATGAATGCAATGAATTTGCCTATAGATGAAATCTTAAATGAATTGCTTAAAAGACTGGAAGAACAAAAAGAAAGACATGACAAAGGGAATTATTGGGTTGGTACGGGAGGTACTTCAGCTTTCGGGAATAAGGGCTACAATCAAAATGGACTCCGTGTAGGAGGTGAGGGGGGAGAAGGGATTGCTAAACAAATAGTTGGAGATCGAAACTACAAAGAATACCGAACAGATGAATCTTTAAACATAAGACAATTGAAGGTAGCATTAAAAAAGTTAAAAGACTTACGGAAAGAGGGTCGAAAAGAATTTCAATTAGAAGATACAATTAAAAAAACATGTGAAAATGCTGGTGATATTGAATTGATTTTTCACTCCTCTAGAAAAAATAAATTAAAACTAATGCTCTTAATGGATGTGGGTGGGAGTATGACACCTCACTCGCAAAGTGTTAGTAAATTATTTTCAGCAGCTCATCAGCTCAATCACTTTAAAGAGTTCCATTATTATTACTTTCATAATATAATTTATGATAGAGTTTTTACCGATTCTATTTTTGATAAGAGTGTTTCATTGGAAAAACTATTTAAAAAAATCTCTCCAGATACAAAAGTTATATTTGTAGGCGATGCTTCTATGAATCCGTATGAATTATTTGGATCCCATGGAAGTATGTATAGTTATAATTCTATTTCTGAAGCCAAGCTTAAGATAACAGGTCACTCTACACTTAAAAATTTAGTTAACTTCTATAAAAGTTCAATATGGTTAAATCCGGATCCACCCCAATATTGGTCGTCAACAACATGTGAGGCAATATGGGATGAGATACCTATGTATTTCTTAAGTGTGGACGGGATAGTGAAAGCAATTTCTAAATTGATGAGTACTTAAATAAAATTACTATAAGTATTTTTGAGATTTTGAAAACTCATTGCACCAACACTTCTTTTAGCTTCTTTTCCTTTAGAAAATAGAATTAATGTAGGGATACTAGCAATTCCATATCTTGATGCTAGATAAGGCTTTTCATCCACATTAACTTTTATAACTGTAATTTTATCTTTCCATTCACCTGCTAATTGTTTTAGAATGGGGTTCATCATCTTACAGGGAGGGCACCACTCAGCCCAAAAATCTACAAGAATTGGTTTGTCATGAGTTAAGAGTAAATCTTCAAAACTAGCAGGCATCGTGTTTTCAGTTTCCATTGGTAATGTCCTTTATACCCATAGGGGTATATCCAGTTTTCTGAACCCTTTAAAAAAATGCAAGCAAATCTTGGTCACTGAGAAAAAAGGGTAATTATCAAAAGTATTCAAGAAAAATATTGGTAGAGGATGAAAAGTCAATGGAAGTGTTAGATAAAATATTAAAGACATTTAAGGAATACAATATTAAGGCAGGGGGAACTTTAGAAAAAAAACTTTTAATGCAAGAAATTGCAAAACTCAGTCCTTCTGAGAAATCGCAGGTGAGAGATGCATGGCATATTCTGGTGGGGAATGGATTGATAGAAGAAAGAAACCCTATTGGTCCAACTTTAACTGAGTTAGGCGAAGACATGGTTTACTCGGAGAAGTAAAATTTCTGTTTATTTAGTTTATTTTGTCTCATAACAAGTATCATATTTTCTTCTTTCAAAAAAAAGGGTAGTACATAAAAACTTTCTTGACTATTTCGAATATTGAGTATTATAAAATGAATTCATAGTTAGGATGCATTTGAGCGATTTTTATTTCAATTGTATGCTTATCCATTCGATAAACTTAAGCGTGGGAGAACTGATTTGGCTATTAATAAAGGATTTCATATTACTTCTGCGATAAATGGTAAGCAAAGGCGTAAAAAAGGAAGAATCCGAACGAACATTCCTGGAATTTATATTATCCATAACAACCAAAAACCTAAAAATATAGATTGTACAATTGTAGATTTAGGAATGGGTGGACTCACAATCCAATCCGGAGTTGCCCTCTACCAGGGAGAGAAAGTAACCACTATTTTCAGATTAGAAGAAAATGATTATACAATTGAGGGAATCATCTGTAGAATTTCGGGAAAAAATGCAGTTCTAAAATATGATGAACTATCAGAAACTGTATCCACAAGATTTCAGGAGTATATCAACAAAGCATACTATGATGAATCTGCATAGGAATGGAGTCTATAAGCTTAGATTCATACCAATACTTCAATTTTCATGTCCACCATCCCTCTGAAAGCAGTGAGGGATCGGTGTTTTGTATCCAATCTTACGATGTAAATTCACAAATGCAGATGGTAAACGGAGATTCTTTTTTCTCTCTTGGGATGCATCCATGGTATCTAGAAAAAGATATGGTCTATGATAATTTAAATAAAATGAGAACCTATTCAAACCATCCTAAATTTTTAGCGATAGGTGAAGTTGGGTTTGATCCATTGAAATCTCCTGGCTTTGAGCTACAAAAAACTAGTTTTATACTCCAGGCAGACCTTGCGGAGGAATTTAAAAAACCACTTATCATTCACTGTGTAAAATCATATTCTATTTTACTAGAATTAAAGAAAAAGCTAAATCCTAAAATGCCTTGGATTGTTCATGGATTTAGAAATAGCAGTAAACTAGCTAATCAACTTATGTCTAATGGAATCTTTCTTTCTTTTGGTGTTTCTTTGTTATGGGAAAAGCATCTTCAAGAATTAATTTGTTCAATACCCCTAAATACTTTTTTAATAGAGACAGACGATTCTAATGAAACAATAGACAATCTAACAAATTTTGTTTGTAAATTGAGATGTATAACCCAAGAAGAATTTTTAATGAACCAACGTTCTATATATACCGAATTTTTTGTAAACTGATTTATAGTTCAGAGAAAAAAGAAATATGAATTTTGATTTTTTATCAAGAACAGGATTGCTTGTAAGCGATGAAAAATTAAATGTACTACGAAATTCTCATGTTGCTATTTTTGGATTAGGGGGAATTGGATCTTGTGCTGCTGAAATGCTTTGTAGGGGTGGAATTGGCAAGTTGACAATTATAGATGGTGATATAGTTGTGCTATCTAATTTAAATCGGCAGTTACACTCACTCAGATCAAATTTAAATTATGAAAAAACAATTGTCTTACAAGATCGACTACTATCCATAAATCCTAATCTTGAAGTTCACAGAATTCAAAGGTATTTAAAATATAGGCAAGATTTTACACAAATTTTTGAAAATAATACTTTTGATTTTGTATTAGATTGTATCGATACATTGACTTCAAAATGTATACTGATTGAAACAGCGTATAGTAAAAAAATTCCAATTGTTGTTTCATTTGGAGCTGGTGGTAGATTAGATCCTACACAAATACAAATTGCAGATATATCAAAGACTAAAAATTGCAGGCTAGCATATTATGTTAGAAAAAAACTTCATAAAGTTGGTATATACAATGGAATCCAAACTGTTTTTTCTACAGAGATTCCCCGTAAAGAGTGTCTTACGTTAGAAGAGCCTGTACAAGGGAAAAAATCTACAATAGGAACTATTTCTTATATGCCGAACCTATTTGGTTGTTTTGCAGCATCAATAGTCATACGAACCTTATTGGAATAAGGTTCAATTTCCTTTTGATAAAGCTTATCTGTCTAAAGGGGGGATGTGATAAGGTGCGGAGTCTTTCTTGGCATATATATATGCCCAATAGACTAAAATACCTTGGAGTGGAAGTCTTAATAGCAAAGCCCATTTAGGTACGCCTAAGTCTAATGCATCATTGGTATATGCATATACATTTGCAGGAAATACAGCTACTAATAAAGCTATTATTCCCCATGCAGATATTCTCATTAGGTTGCGTGTAAGCAAACCAAAACCTAATATAATTTCCGCGAGCCCACTTAAGTAAATCATTTCTCTATGATAAGGTATATAATCGGGCATTATCTTCATATAGAAGTCAGGTATAACAAAATGAAGAGTACCTGCAAGAATATAGAATATTGACATAAAAGCTAAGCTTTTTTTTATTTTTACACCACTTTTCATAGTTATACTCTCCCCTTGGAATTTAGTTTTAATTTTAAATAGATATATTTGAAAAGTCAATATATTTTTTAATAAGATCAGTGAATCTAAAATTCATTTCTTGGGTTTTAGGGAGAATAAAATATGTATAGATTTTGATAGGATTATTCCAAGTGGGAGAAGTAATAATTCACGAGCTGGTAAAAGGTAAAAAAACTTTAGAAATAATAAATAACTAATACTAGAAAAAAGTATCAAAAAAGTATACAATGAAAAAAGAAAATTAATAGTAATTCTTATATTGTTAAGTTTAATTATTTGTTTTTCAAGCGAGGGAAGTTTTTCTTCAATCTCTTTTAGTTCAAGAGAGTTTATTTTAAAGTTGATAGGTTTTTTCTTGGATAGCAATTGTTTGTATATATTAGATGCAATAAAATACTGGGTTCTCAGACTCTCATCAACTTTTCCATTTATACAAAGGGAGACAATGACTCTGTGTATGTACCCTGGATCCACTAAATATAAAAGTTTTTCATCATTTTCACATAAAACTTCATAACAACCAAATTCTTGGAGTACAATTTTTCGAAGCTCTTTTTCAATTGTAAATTTTTGAGTTTCTGAAGTTGGGTAGGCAAATGAAATTATATCTTTTAAGAATACTGTAAACAAAACTTTTTTTTCAGAGGAATGATAAACAATATCATTTTTAAATCTATTTATACAGGAATTTAATAAAATTTCATATCTTTTTTGAGAGTAAATTGGAAGCAAATTAGTAATTTTTTTTAATATATCAGCAGAAATACGTAATGATCTTATAAACTTTTTTTCTTTTTCAGGTAATATAGATTCAGAGGGGAATGATGAAATGATATCTGTAAGATGTGATGCACGAGAAAGTTCTAATTCTGGATTTTTTGATATCTCTTGGGTGTATTTAGAGCTATAGATCTCTATCTCTTGAGAAATCATTCTCATACCAAAAGAGTTTGTTAAAAGATAAAAATCATTTTTTAAAACCTTTTCTAGAGAACTCACCTGGCTAAAGAAATGATAGTAAATTTCAGGCTCTCGATCAATAGTTCCTTCATCATTTAGATAAATATCTGTACTACATATATGATACTCTTGGGAAATTTCTATTAGTTTCTTATTATTTTTACCAAAAGATATTACATCTTTAATAAATGAATCAATAGATAAATATTGATAGGGAGTGAATGCTCTCTTAGATAAACTTCTTAATTCCTCCTCTAAACAATGTTCATAAGGATAAAAATATTTATCATCTATTCTATTTTCTCTGATTAGGCTATAAAGATAATTTTTGTCATTTAAACTTTTTGAGGAGATTATTTTCTTAGAAACCAAAAGATTAATAGCATCTTTAGATTGCTGGAAGCATGTATTTTTAAAATTCACTTCCTCTTGGGAATTGGATTCAAGTGGAGCCATAACGTATATTTTACAAAAAATTTTATTGGCTTCTATATAAATAACTGGAGAGAGGAATGCTTTATTTGTTTGGGTTTCAGAATTTTGTGCGAATAAGTCTTTGAGTGCATAATTGAGAACAATTCTTTTTTTTAAATAATCAGGAAGAATAGGATCTTTGCGAATTAAACTACTAAGTTCTTCTAAAGAAAGATAATTATCTTCTGTTTTATTTAAAAACTTTTTTTGTCTATCTTTTAAATAGTTTAACATTCTATCAGGGATAGAAAGTGTCTTTTCGGATAAAGATTGATTTATTAGTGTCTCAGAATTAAAATCCTTCGTTTGTATCAAGTCTTACTACCTACCATTCAAAAGAACAAAATTTTATAGAAAAAGCATTTCTTTTAAGTCTATCGGTTTGAAATTATATTTTATTATACTAAATAGTTGGTTTTTAATTATTTTTATGAGAGAGAGTGATAAAAGGATCTAAATAGAGTTTACTTCATTGTTGATTTCTAAGATTAAAAAAGAATAGTATTTCTCTAATTTTTTATTTTTTGAAGATTCTTGGTTTAGGTGATCGATTATTTTTTTCTTTAATAGGGGAGATCTTAGATCTGTTTTTGAGAAAAAATATAAATTAGCCTCATTCTTAGGTACAAACTCACTTGGTATCTCAATGGTAACAGAATTTTCAGTGATGGTTGTCTCTAGTAGTCCAAGTGCTTTCTCATCACTCATATCCTTAAATGTTTCATAGGATTTATTTTTTAGGGAAGGATATGTATCATTTAAAATTTTTCTTAATTTTTTTCGGGTAATAATTCTTCCTTCAATTGTTTTGAAACTATTTGGAAATACAATGCTTTCTGCTAATTCAAAATATGGGTTTAAAGTTTTATCTTTTGATTTTTTTTGAGGTATCTTATTTTCAATAGAATCGATCTTATTCTTCTTAACTTCTTTTTTAAATAATCTACCAAAAGAGTAGGCTAGAAATCCGCTTACAGGGGTTCCTAGCATTAAAATAAAAGGATTATTTAATAACTTTAGCAGCCCAAGGAATAGCAATAAAGAGAAGAAAAATGTAAAAATTGCTATTCCCATATTAAACTTTAAATTTTTTTCTTCCTTTGCTTTTTCACGTCTAAAGCCTTGTTCAAGTTCAGATAGTCCTTCACGAATAGTCTGTAGTTCCAGGTAGTGAATTCTTGAGTCCACCTTTAACTTTATATTTTTAGCTAACATAATTGTATGAATTTTCTTTACAATCTCATAGAGTTTTTTAGACGATTCCCCATTAGATGCAAGTTTACCATGGTTTAATAAAATAGCTGAATAAAATGCAGGATCTAGTACATAGTAGATTTTTTTTCCCTCTGTATCAATCTCTTCGTAAACACCAAGGTTTTTGTGGATGTAGTTTAGAATTTTCGTTTGAAACTCATTTGCCATTGCTGGTTCTTTAAATGATGCCATCTCTGGAATTTGGTTTATACGAATTGTTTGGACTATTTTCTTGTCTCTTGACGTATTACTTATTCGAGTTCCAAATTTTACTAAACTTGATTCAATTAGATTTTTTTTCCCTTCTTCATAAATAGTGTTAATTTTTTCCTTGAATATTTTTAAATACCTAGATCCTTCTTGTGTGGAATGGATAAGATTTTTAATATCTTCAGTAAATGAAGATTGAATGGGATATCTATCAATGATTTTTATTAAATCTTCCACCCTATCTAATTCTTTAAAAGGATCTGATTCAAGTTCTTTTATATATTTATTTTTATAATCTATAATACTTGCATCTAGGTCTAATAGTTTTGAGTCTTTTGCAATCTTATGTAATTCTTCTGATATAATTTTATTGATTGCTCTTAGATGGCCCCAGTAATGAAAAAAGACTTCTGGGTACTTACTGATTTTTCCCATTTCATCTAGTTCAACTTCTTCTTTTATAATATGATAATCAGAATTTATTTCATCTAATTGATCTACTTTTAAACCATAAGCAATTACATCTTGCACAAAATCTTTTATGGGTATATAATCATATGGGATATAAGCTTTTCTCAAAAAAGATTCAATATCATGCTCAAAGGAGATACCTAGGGGATTGTATGACAAATTATTATTTTTTAAAACTGTCATTACTATATTCTCTGGACTTTCTGCTTCCTTTAAACGTTTTACGCTTCTAATTTTTCCTGAAAAAAGCATATCTATAACAGGTATTGAAAAATTAAATGATTTACTCCTATAGGGTTGGATATGAGTTCTTTCCTCTAGGGCTGCAAATAAATTTATCTTACAGATAAGCTTCCCTTTATCTATATATAATAATGGATATAAATACCCAACCTTGTGTTGCCCACTGTGAGAGATGTCCAAGATTTCTTTAAGTACATCATCTACTGCTTGTTTTTTTTTAAGGCTATCTGTAAGGCTTTTCGTATTATTTATCTCAATAGCTAATTGATCAAGAGATAAGTAATAAAGTGCTTGGCTGTCTGATACAGATAGATTTGAAGTATTTTTTTGTTTGGTATTTGCTAGGTTGACTATGAATCGGATAAGTTCTGAAAACTTTCCTAAGTAACTAGATTTTTGGTAAATATATTCAGAATATTTCCCATCATTATTAGGTATAACTTTAGTTTCTAGAGTTGCACTCATTATTAAATAAGCATTTCTTTGATTAGTTTATTTAGTCGGTTTCGCATAATTCCAATTTTATTTTCAAAATCATCGATATTTGCTATGATAATTGAGGATTCAGTAAATTTAATACTTTTATCTTTGACCAATTCTGATATTTTATCTTTTTCTATTGCTTGGACACCTACCATGTTCCCGATTTGATCAATCGTGTAATCAATTGAAATTTCTTCTTTTTTTAACATTCCGGGCTTTATCTTGTCGAATAATAGCAGATAGATTTGCAAATAGAATTTTACATTGTGATCTTCAACTTTTCGAATCAAAATTCTTTGATTTGCTTGGTTAAATCTCTTCGCAAGGATATAAAAAATTTTAATTAAAACTTCATCACCTGTTTCAGTCAATAAGTCAGACATAGTGTACTTTCTTAAAAATGTTCTACCTTTTGCACAAGCAGAGGCGATTCTTGACTTTTTGTTAAGAATTGCCATTTCACCAAAAATTTCACCTTTAGGAATTGTATCAACCATCACTTCCATGTTATCCTGTAGTTTAGATATAACTATAGATCCATCCTCAATGAGATACATAAAATCTTCAGGTTCATTTTGAACAAAGATAATTTGGCCATCATCACATATAATACAATTGTTATCTGCTTCATTTATTTTCGGTATTTCATAGTCAGGATTGTACTCATTCAATAATTTTTTTGCAAGTTCGATTTTTTCAGGTCTCTTTTTTATTGAAAAATCTTTTTCTATGTACTTTACTAAGGAATAACATGCTTTGTTATCCATTCCCAAATCTTTAAAAATTTTTGCATTTAAAATGAGTTGTTCGGGAGAAGGCTCTGTAAATCCAATTTTAGTGATATTTTTACTTTCATCCAAAAGGATTCGGAGCTTTTCTGTATAGTAGGAAAGAAATTTTAGAAATGTATCTGTTCTTTGGCGTATGAAAATTAAAAATTGTCCTACAGTGAGCTTAAAAATTTCACATTCAGTTATTGTGATTAAGTTATGAGAATGTGGTTGTTTTAGTATGGCCGATACAAATCCAAAAACATCTCCATCTGAATAAAAATTCATATCTTTATTCTTAAATTTAATTTTAGATTCTATTCTAAGTGAGCCTGTTTTTACTATATAAATAAATCCAGGATTTTTCTCTCCCTCCATTAGAACAATGGCTTCTTTATTATACCTCAGTACGGAGGGTTGAATAATTTTGTTTGTCATAATTTATTTCCATTGATTGAATAGCTATTTGTGATCACTGCTGTTTTTTCTAAGGTTTTGGCAACACTACAGTACTTTTCTAAAGATAAGTTAATTGCTGTTTCAAGTTTATCTTTGTCTATCTGCCCGTATATATCAAAATGAATATGAATTTTTTTGAATAAATTTGCTTCTTTGCCATTGTCTCTTTCAGCTTCTAAATTTATAAAAAAATCAGTGATTATTTGTTTTTGTTTTTTAAGGATAATTATTATATCGATACCACTGCAAGATCCTAGTCCCATGATTAGTAGTTCCATTGGGCGGGCACCTTTTTGTCCACCTCCAATGGATTCAGATGCATCTATGTAAACCTTGTTATTGGTTTCGTTTGATGCCTCAAAATGAAATCCTGAGTCAATTCGTTTTAGATTTATCTTCAAGTGTTCCTCTGGTATAAAAATATATTTTTAAATTTATTGTAAGATGTTATAAACAGAAACAAAACTCCATCCTTCCGTCAAACAATAGCATATCCGATGTATTTAGATATCAGATCGATTCTTCTTGGTAAAAAGTAAAGAAGAACAATTTACTTGAATGTAAGTTTCTGAATTTAAATTAATTAAACAGGGTATGATCCAAAATTTTCTCTCATCTATTATAAAAATTAGGAAAAAGTTTGGATTTTATTTTGAAAATCTATTTTTTTAAGGATTTTCATCTAGTATTTCTTTAGCAAATTCAATAGTGTCCCCCGCAACTATATATAATTTATACTCTTTCTGGATTATTTTCAAAAACCTCAAAACCAACAAAAGTATTTTATTTTACAGGATAGTGGTTTTCATAAAAAGTTGACATAATCCAGAAAAATTCTTAGGAGAGTTTATGAATTATCAATTTCTCACTGTGGAAGTGCCTTTTCAGGGTGCCACACTCGTGACTATCAATCGTCCAGATGCTCTCAATGCACTCAATCTTAAAATATTACAAGAACTTGATTCTTGTGTCTCGGAATTAGAAAAAAACTCTCTCAATCGGATTCTCATACTGACGGGTGCTGGGAAAAAAGCATTTGTAGCAGGGGCAGATATTGCTTCCATGAAAGAATTTGGAAGCAAAGAAGCTGAGGAGTTTTCTTCCATTGGACAGGCAACAATGAATAGGATAGACCAATCTTCTTTGATCTCCATCGCTGCAATCAATGGATTTGCTTTGGGTGGTGGGATGGAATTGGCATTGGCATGTGATATTCGAATTGCTAGCAGTGTTTCAAAATTAGGTCTACCGGAAGTATCTTTAGGTTTGATTCCCGGATTTGGGGGCACACAAAGGCTCACTAGATTGCTGGGATCCGGTTTAGCTATGGAATTAATTCTAACAGGGGATATGATTTCAGCGGAAGATGCTTTTCGTGTAAAATTAATCAATCGTATTACTACATCTGAAACTTTATTGGATGAAGCTTATTCCATTTCAAAGTCAATACTTTCTAGGGGACCTATTGCCATACGAGAAGCTAAAAGGGTCATTAAAAATGGGAACTCCTTAAACTCTATTGAAGGTTTTAGATCGGAAAAGTTAGCGTTTGCAGGGTTGTTTGGTGGATCTGAGTCAAAAGAAGGTCTCACTGCATTTTTAGAAAAGAGAAAACCCGGCTTTTAGGTTAGTTCTTGGAAGAATCTTCAATATATTTAACAGGCGGGGGTGCTTTTACCTGTCCGAATTGTGGGAGTAGGTCTAAGGTATCTAAGATTCCAGAAATTCCAGGTGTTTATAAAATTACTTGTTATAAGTGCAAACACCAAGTAGTTCATAAAGTTGAGTCTAAACCTGATCTAAATCCATTTGAAAATGAAAGTATTCCATTGGATATGGAATCTCCACCAAATAAAACTCCAAAAAAGCCAAATATATTTTCAGAAATTCCAAATGAAGGAAATCAAAAAAAACCATTCATAGAGGTGAACAAAGTAAAAATACCACCTCGCGTCTTAAATTCAGAATCAAATCCTTCCCGTACTACAAGAGAAGAAACTGATACTATATTTTATTATTTACCACCTTTTTTTCAAAGCAAATGGTTATTTGCTTTTTTATTTTTATTATTTTTTCTTTTTGTATCACTAGGAATTCCGATTTTAGAAACATATAGAGAGACAGAATCAAAATTGGATGAACTACTCCAAGAATTGAATAAAAATAAACCATCTTTAATATTGGATAGAGATGGAGAGAAAATAGCAGAAATTTATCAAAAAAAAATAGGTAATACAAAACTTTCTGAATATCCCATCTTAATGAAGGAAATTATTCTAAATGTCGAGGATAGAGGTTTTTATGATCATGGAGGCATTGATTATATAGCTTTGGTCAGGGCTGGAATTAAAAATATGATTACCATGAAATACTCTCAAGGTGCTTCCACAATTACTCAACAACTTTCAAGAATTTTACTGAAAGATAGGAGAAAGAGTATTTCAAGAAAGTACAGAGAGGCAATGGTTGCAATTGCATTAGAATCTAAAATGGATAAAGACCAAATCTTAGAAGCTTATTTAAACCAAGTTTATTTAGGGCATGGAGCATTCGGAATAGAAAATGCATCTCTCTATTACTTTAATAAAAAAGTAAAAGATCTCAAAGATCCTATGGAAATGATTTTATTAGCTTCATTAGCATCTGCACCACATAAATATTCACCTTTTAAAAATAAAGATTTAGCAAAGAAGAGAGTTCGAAATATAACTAACATGCTAATATCTAGAAAAGTTATATCAGACGAATTTATATCTAAAATAGAACCATTTTTTTCTTCACTCAAAGAGCCATCTTTTCAGACAGTATTTGGAGCAAGGTACGATTCTGCACCCTATGTAACTGAACATGTAAGACAAGTTCTAAAATCTATTGATCCAGACATAAATATATATGATGTGGGTGGTTATAAAGTAGAAACTACATTATCTAAAAAAGCACAAGAAATTGTTCCTGAAGAAACATCCGCCCACCTCATAGAATTAAAAACACTTAAAAAAATAAAAAAAACAAAGTTAAAAGAGACAAATTCAAAAAGTGATCCTGAAAGTGATGTGCAAGTTGCCATAATAGGTTTAGACCCTCTCACTGGAGCAATTATATTTATGCATGGTGGAGCTGAGGGATTTCATTCTGAAGATCAATTTAATAGGGCAGTTCAGATGAGGCGTCAGACAGGAAGTGCTATAAAACCAATTCTCTATTCAGCCGGAGTGGATACAGGCGTAGTCTACCCATCGATGAAGATGCTTGATACACCATTGGTATTTAGGAATGCAAAAGGAAATATTGAATGGTCACCTGATAATTTTGGACAGGTATATGAGGGAGAAATCAGTATTAGAGATGCCCTTGCTAAATCAAAAAATACTATCGCTGTTCAAATTGCGGATACTTTAGGACTAAATGTATTAGAAAGATATTATTCGATGTATTTCTTTTATGATCCAGAAGAAAAAAGAAAACGATTTAGAAAAGACTTATCAATTTCATTGGGATCTTTGGAAATATCACCACTAGAAATGGCATCGGCTTTTTCAAATTTTGCCAATGATGGTATGATTCATAGACCTTATTTAGTAAAAGCAATTTATGCATCTGATGGAAAGAAAATTTATAGTTCGGATGATAGAGATGAGTTTAATCTAAAAATGCCTAGAGATCGAAGAGTAATTTCCCCGGAAGCCGCTGAAATAATGGTTAGTTTGATGAGAGGTAGTGCTAATGCTTCTGGAATTCGTGGGACTGGATACAAAGGGGATCTTGCAGGTAAAACAGGTACTACAAATGATCATATTGATGCATGGTTTGTAGGTGTAAAACCAGGATTATCAATGGCGATTTGGATTGGGTATGACGATCCATCCTATGGAATGGGAAAAATTGGAATGGGAGCTGAACTTGCAGCCCCACTATGGGGAAAAATTGCAAAAAATTTTCAAGAGAAAAAATTATTATCAGAAGAAAGTTTTAAATTTTCAAAGCATCCTATTTCTTTGGTTACTTGTAAAGCAAGTGGACAATTGGCAACACAGGACTGTCCTGAAAAGAAAACAGATATTTTTTTAGAAGATCATCGACCATCTTATTGTAAGATATCTCACAGTGCTGAAAAAAAAGATTTTATTAATAATATAATTCCATGAGGGTAAATAAAAAAAAATATTATAAAAATAAGTATAAATATTTGATTTATTTAGTTCTCTTAATTTATCTAACTCCAAATTTTTTATTAGGAAAAGAAGATTTATATTATTATGAAGAGGCTTTAAAAACAGAAAGAGTATCTTCTCTTCTATCTATACCATTGTATGAAGAGTTTCTTAAAAATAATCCCCCTAAAAAGTATTCTGAAGCAGTTGTGGGGAGACTATTTGATTTATATGTAATGAATAATAAATATGATGATCTTATTATTTTAAATGAACTTCATAAAATTGATAAGAATAGAAAAAAAAGATTAGAAGAATTGTATATTCATCTTTCAGGTTCTTTTGGAATTCCTTTGGAGACATTTTCAAATTTGAGTAAATTAGCACTAAAAAAAGACAGTAACAGTTTGAGTAGCTTAGTTGAAATCTATAATATTGATAAAAATAAATATATGCTTAGCTATATTTTTGCAATAAAATTAAAGCTCAATGATTTTGAATCTATTCAATATATTCTAAATAATATAATTGATATTAATCCAATTTTAAAAATAATTTATTATGTAAAAATAAATTCAACCAAAGTAAAATCAGGAATGGAGGATGTTTATCGTTCTAATAGTACAGATGAAGTTAAAAAAGAATTATTCTTTTTATATGGTATCCATTTGAGTAAGGCAAAAAGATTTAAGGAAGCAATAAGGTACTACAGGATGTCTAACTCATTTGCAAAAAATGAAAATTCTATCAATTATACAAAAGCGACTATAGAAATATCTAAAAACTTATATATAAAAGGATTTTCTTCTGAAGCATGTAAAAATATTTCTGATAAAAAAATAATTATAAACAATGAATCGGATGAGTTTATTAAAATTTATTGTGACCCAGAACGTAATAAAGAATTAAAGAACATATTACCAGCAATTAAATTTTATGCTAAGAAAGATTATAATCTTATATTTAAAAGGTACTTAAATGAAATTAAAGACTAGATTCATATATTTTTTTATAATATTTTCATTGGATATCTTTTCTGAATCTATATTTCAATTTTCATCATTAGATATTTTTTTAGAGCTACCCAATAGTAGTAAATTATGTGTAGCCAAACCAAAATCTTTTATAAATAATAATGAATATATAAAAAAAAATTGTGAAACTATTAAATCCAAAATCTCAGAATCAGAAGAGCTTTTAAAATCAACATCTAGTGGAAAGGAAATATGTTATATTTTTTATTCAGAAAATGATGAAAAATTATCTCCGAGCTTTCAATTAAATAAAAAAGATTATAAATTACTATCTATAATATATAACAAAAAAGAAAATCTTTATAAAATAGAAATTATTGATAATAGTTTAAACTATTATTATTTTATAAAAGAACTTAATTCTATAAAGGTTAGGGAGTAGAAAATGAGAATTGAAACTCAAAAATTATTTTTTATTTCATCAATCTTAATTTTTATGCTGATAATATGGGAATACTCTTTTATGCTATATTGGAAAACACTAAGTGTATTTCTACATGAATCATTTCATGCTATAATTGGTTTTTTATTGGGAGGAAAAGATATCTCTATAGTATTAAATTCTCCTGAATCAGGTACAACAAAAATGAAATCATTAACCAGTATTGCCATTCCTATGGTGGTATCAGCAGGATATTTAGGAAATATAATATTCGGTAGTTTTTTGTTAAGTAAAGCTTTTAGATACAATCAAAATAGGATAATTTCTTTTTTATCTGCAAACTGGATAATTATATCAGCAATTTTTTTTTTAGATCCAAAAGAAATATTTTATAATTATATTATAATTACCGGTATAATATTTAATATAGGAGCATTGATGGGTGGTATTGTGTCATCCCTTTTAACTTTATATTTAGGATTAACTTTGCTGCTGTATGGCGTATATGATATCTATGATATATTTATGAATCCAGAAATAACAGATGCAGGAATTTTTGCAGCATGGGTATTGGATAAAGGCATAATTGGTAGCACTCTAAGAAATATTGCAATGAATATTGGTATAGCTTGGTATGCTTTAAGTGCTGCTATCATTTTTATTTTTAATAGATATTTAATCTTTGGAGAAAAGACGGGAGAAAAAAGGATAGATAAAATGATCTCTCTTGTAAATAAAGGGAATGTACCCAAAGATGTTGCAGACTGGTTTTTAGAAAAAGGAAAAGATTTAGATGGGCTGCCTCTATCCGGAGAAAATATTAAATATTTAAATCGAGGAACTCATGAATAAAAAAAGGATTTTAATAACTGGAGGGGCAGGTTTTATTGGATCCCATTTATCGGATATTCTTATTTCTCAGGGACATGAAGTAATTTGTGTAGATAATTTTTATACAGGAAGCAAAGAAAATGTAAGTCATTTATTAGACTCAAAAAATTATGAATTGATACGACATGATATCACACAAGAAATTTTATTAGAAGTAGATCAGATTTATAACTTAGCATGTCCTGCATCTCCCATTCATTATCAAAATAATCCTATTAAAACAATTAAAACAAATGTGCTTGGTACTATAAATATGTTGGGATTAGCAAAAAGAGTAAAAGCTAGGCTTTTACAAGCCTCTACTAGTGAAGTTTATGGAAATCCATTGGAGCATCCCCAAAAAGAAACCTATTGGGGAAATGTTAATACAATTGGAATAAGAAGTTGTTATGATGAGGGAAAAAGAATCTCTGAGACATTATGTTTTGATTACAATAGATCTAATGGAGTTGATATTCGGATAATAAGAATATTTAATACCTATGGTCCACGTATGCATGTAGATGATGGTCGGGTTGTGAGTAATTTTATCGTACAGGCTTTAAAAAATAATGATATTACTATTTATGGGGATGGATCTCAAACACGATCATTTTGCTATGTGGATGATTTAGTTAATGGAATCATGTCAATGATGAACCAATCCGAATTTTTGGGCCCGGTAAATTTAGGAAATGATGGTGAATTTACAGTAAAAGAGTTGGCTGAAATGGTAATACAAATGACAAATTCTAAGTCTAAAATAATCTATCTGCCTTTGCCTTCTGATGATCCTACTCGAAGGAGACCTGACTTAACTTTGGCTAAAGAAAAGTTAAACTATTCCCCTACAATCCAGCTAAAAGAAGGTCTCTCAAAAACTATTTCATATTTTGATAAATATCTAAAGAATAGTTAAGTTTTCATTTGAGATATTTTTAGAAAGAGTATAATATATTTCTTTAGGGATATCTTCTGCTCTTTCTTTGCCGCTTAAAAAACCATCTCTAGTAATAATTTCATAGATTTTTTTTCGATCCCATTTTTCTAGAAAAGGAGATTCTTTTATATTTTTAGATATCATTTTACGTTTTCCCCAAAAAAAAGATCTTAAAATAATTTGTAGTATGATCGTTTCTTTTGGGTCCAATTTAGGTACTTCATCTTTTTTATAATGTACCAATGCAGATTCAGCTTTAGGAGATGGATAAAAACAGGATGCTGAAACATTTCTTATATGTTGCCATTCTCCAAAACAATTTAAAAAAATTGATATAGACGAGTTCTCTTTTGTAATACGGTGAATAAATTCTTTTTGGAGCATAAAAATACCTGATTTCATTCCAGGGCATGTGCTCATTAAAGAAGTCAAAATATCTGTACTTATATAGTATGGTAAATTTCCAAAACAAAAGAATTTTTTATTAGAGACTATTTCTAAATTACTCAGTACATCCCCTTCTACCAATACAAAAGGAGGCTGATCATAATTGTACTTTTTAAGGTTATCAATTAGGATTGGATCAATTTCAAATAAAACTATATCTTTGTTAAACTCAACTAATCTATGAGTGATAGATCCCAATCCAGGGCCAATTTCAACTATACAATCCAAGTCCAAAACAGAATCCAATGGAAGTTGTAAAATGATAGATTCAATTATATTTTTATCAATTAAAAAATTCTGCCCCCATTTTTTAAGTGGAGCGGCATTGTTTTCTTTCATAAACTGATTGATAATTTGGATTTTAGTGAAGGTAAATGAGTCATTCATAATTCATCGTATGTATAAAACTTCCATGTATCAGGAATTCTGAGAAGGTATTTATTGTCATTCCATTCTTTTGATTTATCTCTGGAATGATAAGGAAACTGAAGTAGTATTATTCCTCCACTATCTTTTGGTAGATTATAGAGCTTCTCTATCCCATCTAAATGTGGTGCATAAAACAATATTTTATTGTTACTAAAAAATCTGGGAATTGGTTCTTTTTCAATGCGAACTTCTGGGAAGTGGACTCCAATTTCATTTGGAATAGAAATATAATTTTTTGATTTATGGTAGGGTGGGTGTATGAAAATAGGAATCTTAGGATTGCATTTGATAGCATAGGATAAGCATGATAAATTACTTATATGAACTTCACTGTAATTTTTACAATATTTCTTACTTTCTAAATTTTTAAGAGCTTTGAAAAAATATTTACAATTACCTTCTATATACAATAAACTATTGGATTCGATAATATATGAATTTAACCCTACTGTAAAATAAGGTACATGCTTTTCTTCATTATCTATATTTTGGTAATTATAGCTTATATAGAAAAAAGTAAAAATTATTAGTAAAATTGGAATTCTTTTGGTTATCTTTTTTATTGATTCTCTTAATTGAATGCCTAAATTTATAAGTTTTAAATTTATGGGCTTAAAAAGTATACTTATATGACTATCTAATTCTATTGATTTAGTAAAATAAGTATCAACTTTAAAAGTATGATAGCATTTTTCTATTGAATTGCTTTGAGAAAATTTTAGGAGTATACTTTCTCTATTTTTGTAAAAATAAAAAACGTTTAATAAAAATATAAATACTAGATAATAGAAGTAAAGAAAATTGATATCACCATTAAATATTCTATAATAAGAAAATTTATCAGAAAGTGAAATTGTTAAAAATATAACTAATCTTATTAAAAAATCACAAAGAGTCCAAAGCAGTTCTCCAATTAGAGGAACTTGTAATAGATTTACTATAACCGATAAAAAAAGAATTGGTAGAGTAAAAGAAGCAATTGGCACAATTAAAATATTTAATAATAAAGAGCCATAGCTGAAAGATTTAAAATAGTACAACAAAAAAAAGTACGTTCCTAGTCCTGCAGATAAAGATACTGTGATATTCTCTGTGAAAAAGTTTTTTTTGTCTGAGAATATTAAGTTATCCAAGAGAGGTTTTAGATAAAAAATTCCAATAACTGCACCCATTGATAAATTAAATCCTATTGATAAAAAATTATCATTTTGAAATAATGAGATAAATGTAGTACATATAATCATCATATTTAAAGGATTTGATTTTCGATATGTAACTTTTGTTATTACCCAAAAACAAGCAAAGAAATATGCCCTAGTGAGTGAAATAGGAAAACCCAATAAGTAAAGATAAATAAATCCAAATAAAATCGGTATAATTTTTGATATATAATAATTCATTTTAAAAAGTTTCTCTAGCAAGTACCCAAAAACTCCTAATATAATCCCTAGGTGTAGACCTGATGCAGCAAATAGATGTATGATACCTCCTTCTTTACTTGCATTTTTAAAA
This sequence comes from Leptospira interrogans serovar Manilae, assembly GCA_945887855.1. GTDB lineage: Bacteria > Spirochaetota > Leptospiria > Leptospirales > Leptospiraceae > JACKPB01. The sequence goes on from CAMCZP010000010.1 coordinate 43,848, forward strand.
TCATTATTTATGTAACTTAAATCCCCAAATAGCAAACCCATTGCTATTTCCTGCGAGGAGGGCATTAACTTGCTTTTTTTTAAGATAGATTCTACTCTTTGTTTTGTATCCAAAGAGAGGTTAAATTTTTCTTGGGTAATATCGCACTTACCCATTTTAAGATAAAAATAATCATATCTATTTAGAAATTCAAAAAAGGGCACTCCATGATCTGGAGAAATAATTGTGATACTATTACTCCCACATTTGAATATAGGCAATCTGCTTATTCGATTTGGATAATATAGAATTGATTTTTTTTCAATTCCAAAGTCCCGAATTGATACGACATAGTATTTATGTTTGAGAATTCCAGTAACTTCTACTTCTATATCAGAATGATTTCTAAGAATTTCTTTCATTTCAATCTTAGTTAAATAACCGTTTACTTGTTGACTTTCATATAAACATGTTAGTGACGAGTGTATAAAAAATATACAACCTCCAATACTTAAAAATATTATTCTTTTGTATCGTACTAGTATAAAAAATGTAACTAAATTTATCGAGTGAATATATATCTCATTACCTGGTAACAGCCCATCAATTGAACGCAATAAAAAGTAGAATAAACATGCTTTGGAAAGATGTGATAGGCAGAAGATTTTTTTGATTAGAGTTTTCATGTTCTAATAGGTCTAAAAAATGAAGGCAAGTATCGAATTTTAAAAAAAAATTAGGGGTTAATTCTAAAAAAAATTCTTAATTTTAAGTTTTTTAATATCAAAGTCAATATATTATTCAATTAGTAAAATCTATTAAAAGAAAATTACAATATTCTAATGATAATTTGGATACTGATTTCATTTAAACAATTGAAGATTCATTTTTCATCTCAGCTAAATGGTACGTAAGGCGTAATAGACTTTAAGCGAATCTGAAATGGAAATAAAAATTCGTTCCATAACTCTTTTTTTTTAATAAAAAAAAGCAGTCTTTATAGAATTTTATAAGGGTTCTATATTCAATATTTTTTTTGACCTAAAACCACTTCCATTTTAAAGGGTATACATCCCTAGCATAAAAGAAATTTGAAATACACCAATAGTATTAGGTTATTTACACTTTGTCAAAAAAATACAGGAAAAAAGGTACGATGAGACTTTTGGAAGAAGATAACACATTTATTCAATTTCAATCAATAGAACCAATAGCAATGAAAACTAATCAGAAATTGGTTTGCACATCATGTAAAAAGGAGTGTGACAAGCTCTACCAACAAAATATGTGCAGAAATTGTTTAACCTTAACATTTAAAAGACTTGTAAAAGTAATTGACTCTGTAAGGAAATAGGTAGAACTATCCTCTATGGAGTATCCATTTAAGGATTTAGAGCCCAAATGGCAAAACCATTGGGATCTAAATAGTACATTTCAAACTGACGTACATTCCAAAAAACCCAAATACTATTGTTTGGATATGTTTCCTTACCCCAGTGGTTCTGGTTTGCATGTAGGTCACCCCGAAGGATACACAGCCACAGACATCATTTCACGATATAAGCGAATGAAGGGCTATGAAGTACTGCATCCAATGGGTTGGGATGCTTTTGGTCTTCCTGCCGAAAGATATGCCATGACTCATGGAATACATCCCAGGATAACCACAGAAGCCAATATAAACAATTTTCGACGCCAAATAAAAATGCTTGGATTATCATATGATTGGAGGCGTGAAATTTCCACAACTAGTCCCGATTATTATAAGTTCACACAGTGGATTTTTTTAAAAATTTTTAATTCATATTATGATAAACGTGAAAATAAAGCAAAACCCATCCAAGATATTATAACTGAATTTGAAGAAAAAGGCTCCTCTGCATATTTTTCTGAAATAGGGGATCCTATATTTACCGCAACAGAATGGGCTCATTTTTCTCCAAAAGATAAAGAAGAAATTTTAAAGGATCTTAGGCTAGTTTACCATGCTAATATTCCTGTCAATTGGTGTGAAGAGCTGGGGACTGTACTTGCAAATGAAGAAGTAGAAGAGTGGACATCAAAAGGATACACTGTAGTGCGTCGCCCCATGGCCCAATATATGATGCGTATTACAAAATATGCAGACCGTCTTCTACAAGATTTGGATTTAGTTTCTTGGCCTCAATCTACCCTAGAAATGCAAAAAAACTGGATTGGAAAAAGTGAAGGTTTGGAATTTGCATTTACCACTGAAAATAATAAGAAAATCTCTGTTTATACTACCAGGCCTGATACAATTTTTGGAGTAACTTACATTGTACTTGCTCCTGAGCATCCGCTTGTATTAGAAATAGCAACCGAAGATAAAAAAGAAGAACTCAAAGATTATATCCAAAAATCTGCATTGAAATCAGATATGGATAGAACGGAATTAAATAAAGAAAAAACAGGTGTATTTACCGGTTCTTATGCAAGTAACCCTGTTGATCCTGAATCAAAAATCCCTATATGGATTTCTGACTATGTTCTGTACCAATATGGTACGGGAGCAATCATGGCTGTACCCGCTCATGACCAAAGAGATCATTCCTTTGCACTCAAACATTCCATTCCTATACGCCATGTAATTGAAGGAGCTGCGGATCTATCAGAATGTTTTGACTCAAAAACCTCTAAATGTATCCAATCAAACAGCTCTATGTTGGATATCAATGGGTTAGGGTATGACGAAGCCTCACGAAAAGTTATTGATTGGATGGTTGTAAAACAAATTGGAAAGCCAAAGATCCAATATAAGTTAAGAGATTGGCTGTTTGCCAGACAAAGATATTGGGGAGAGCCAATTCCGCTTGTTCATAGAGAGGATGGTTATACTGATTCCATCCCTGAATCTGAACTACCACTTCAGCTACCAGATCTTTTGGATTTCAATCCAGCAAAAAGTGGTGAATCTGCTCTGGCAAAAGCATCATCATGGCTTCCCTATAAAACAGCTGATGGTGTGAATGCAGTCCGTGAGACAAATACAATGCCTCAGTGGGCAGGATCTTGCTGGTACTACTTACGATTCTTGGATCCTAAAAATTCCAATTATTTTTGTGATAAATCAATTGAAGCCAGTTGGATGCCAGTAGATTTATATGTGGGGGGAAGTGAACATGCTGTATTGCATCTTTTATATTCCCGTTTTTGGCACAAAATACTTTATGATTTAGAATATGTATCCACTCCTGAACCCTTTAAAAAGTTAGTTCACCAAGGTTTAATACTTGGAGAAGATAAGAAAAAGATGTCTAAATCCCTCGGAAATGTTGTAAATCCTGATGAGGTAGTTTCTCAGTATGGTGCCGATAGTCTCCGTCTTTTTGAAATGTTTATGGGACCATTTGAAATGGTGAAACCATGGAGCAAAAAAGGTGTTGAGGGTGTATTTCGTTTTTTAAATAGAGTTTGGAGACTCTACCATAGAGAGGATGGAACATTTTCAATAGATCAGTCTGAACCAGATCTAGAACAATATAAGATTTTAAATAGAACCATTAAAAAAGTAGAAGATGATATACATAATTTTTCATTCAATACTGCCATTTCTCAAATGATGATCTTTGTGAACGAAATGACTTCCAAACCCAACCGTCCATGGAAAATTCTAAAACCATTTATTTTGATACTAGCTCCTTTTGCCCCACATATCTCTGAGGAAATCTGGAGTGAATTAGGATATAAGATCTCTTTAGCACATGAAAAATTTCCATACTATTCTCCAGAATACTTAGAAGATGAGGAAATTATAATTGTAGTACAGGTGAATGGGAAAGTTAGGGGGCAATTTACAGCCTCTAAGGAAATTTCAGAAGAAGAAGCTTTTGAAAAAGCCCTGGTTACAGAAAAAGTTCCTAGCTTTATCAAAGATAAAGAAATCATAAAGAAAATCTATGTAAAAGAAAAACTAGTCAACCTTGTTGTGAAGGGATAAAGGGCACTAGTTTCTATTCATAACTCCAATACGAATTCTTTTAAGTTCGTGAAAACTTCTTTACCAATCTAAGCTTTTCTAACGAGATTAGTAAATAGGACTTTATAATTAATGTCAGCCTGTACTATTTGCGTACTCAATTTCAAGGGAGGGGTGGGGAAGACTACACTCTCCGTTAATTTCGCAGCTGCTCTGGCGAATACTCCGAAATCAAACGGTCAAAACTATAAGGTTTTGCTGATTGATGCGGATGCTCAGGCAAATTCCTCCGTATTTATGCTGGGAGAATACTGGAAAAAAGAAATCTTCTCTGTCCCTGAAAAAAGCCTTTATGGGATTATGGATCGTGCTAGAAGAGGGGTCATCAAAAAAATTGATGAGGATGACATAATAGGGGAGTTCAACGAAGGTAAAAGATCTCCTGTGTTCTCTAGAGAAAAAAAAATTCTCCCTGATGGAAGCAGTGTTTATATCAATTCAGAAGTGTATTGGCCTAATCTCCATATCATCCCCGCTCATTACAATCTCATCAGTCTCGAGAGAGATATTCGATATGGTGAAGATGGAAAAATCCAAATCCCAGCTTTTGGGGCACCTATCCAATATTTTGAAATTTTGGATCGACTAAGTGCATTTATTAAAGAATATTATGATTTTATAATTGTAGATTGCCCTCCTAACTTATACACAATGTCTGAAAATATGCTATATTTTTGTGATAATATTATTATCCCTGTGATACCAGATTGGTTGAGTACAAATGGAATCAATTGGTTGATTATGCAGGTGAAATTATTTTCACAAAAATATGGAAATCGTAGGAAAGAAATACGGGGGATTGCCCCTACACTATGGAATATTCGAGAATTGGTTTTTTCGCGTCATATACGTATTCTTTCTAGAAGTGTAGAGATATGGAAGCGGAGTGAAAATTATAGAGATCTTCTGGGACGATGTGAAATCTGGACGGGTTTACAGAGACTTTCTTCCGTAAATAAATCTATAGAATCTCTGCGTCCTATAGTTGACTATCATTCTTCGGAATTGGCCAGAATTCAGGTGGAATTGATGACACGTCGAATTATAGAATGGAAAGAAGAATGAACGCTAAAGAAATTAAAAGCAAACTATCCGAATTACAATCACGGTCTCTGGAGAAATTGAGCCAATCAGAGCTTAAAAAACTTGATAAAGCACTCCAAACCACTTTTGATTCCCTCGATGCAGTCGAGTTTCTCATCAAAGTTGAGGAACTTCTCAATTCTGTACCACTAGAATACATAACATTTTATCAGTATTTTTGGAAAAAATCCAAAAACAAACGACCTAAAAAAAATGCAAATAAGGCAGCATGGGAAAAATATTATCTCCAAACAAAAAAACTTACCCAAAGTATCCAGTCTAAGAAAGGTGAATACCTTTTGGTCTTCGATAAGTTGCTAAAAATTGATGAGGATACAGGTCTAAGACTTCTAGCAGGGCTAACAAGGGAAGATAGAAAGGTTCTTTCCATTTTGGGATCTGTAACTGTTAAAACTTCTAGGGGAGTCTCTACCTTGGTCTTATCAGAAAATAGTAATAACAATCGACGATGGATTCAGGAACTAAAAAAAGTCAACAATCTGGGAGTTCTTTAAACTTGGTAGCTTTACTTTTGGATCTGGTAAAGAATAAAGTATGTCTCGTCAAGTAATTAAATTGACAGAGTGGACAAAGTATGTTGTCAATTCTGTAGAAGAGGATCTTAAAAAAGAATTGAGAAAAATCATTCTAGAAAATCCAAATTGGGGATGGGAGCAGCTTTCTCTCCAAGATGTATATGGGTGTGCAATTAACCAATTGGCACCTTATTATATCAAACGGGGTTCTATATCCGAATTTAAATATTCTATTGGTGAATTGAGATCAGCTATCAATTATGCAATGGCAAGAGTAAAAGCAAATCCAATTCATATCCCAAAACCCTAAAAGTATAGTCTAAATTAGCGAGGAAAATAATGAAATTTAGTTCCAAAACACTTAAAACAAGCTCTTTATTTGTATTCTTTTTTTTAATATCCTGCACCAACCCAGATGCAAATAAAATTGAATTGCAATATCCTGCCGCACTTTTGGATGCTTTTACCACAGACCCGGGCTACTACGCGCTCTATTTTTCATCGAGAGAGATTGATACGGATCTCACTACCAATTGTGGTATTGCAAGTCCTGCCACTGCAGCTACAGGAGCAACAGGTGCTCCAGGTACAACCACACCAGCAGCAACGGGTACCACATCTACTTCCAATACCAGATTTAGTATACTAAACCAATATATCATGAAGAATTCAAAAGAAACTCTAAATTTTAAGTTTATTTATGATACAAACCAAATTAGGGGCAGTGTAGACCAACAATTAGGTTTTACAATCACAGGTGGTCCATACAATGCAACGATCACTGGTAAGCAGGGAACTGTAACTTGGGGAATTGGTGCACTTGGTTATATCGATGAGTCTCTCACTACTAGCCAAAATTTAACTTTTATGAAAGCGGTAGTGGTAACACTCACCGGTACTTTTACAAAAGGCTCCACAGCTTCCACTGTAACACCATTTACATGTAATACGGTTGACAATGTAAATTGTACATCTGCTGTAACCACATCCCAGTGTTTTACTACAGACAATAAAACTTGTCTTTCCACATCTACTTCCACTACAGGTACACCTATAACCGTAAATATCACTCTCAATTGCGAAACTAAAACAATCATTTATTAATTTACTAATCACAAATTTTAAATTAATAAATAGCGTTCCAGCAAAAAGTCAGTTTTTGCAGGTGCGTCACAAATGATTACTATTTCTCAGATTTCTAATGAGTTTTAAAATGAATCATTGATTCATAAAAATTTAAATTTCTCTTACTTCAATGATTAGTTTAAGTAGGATTGATTTTAAATTTCCTAAAATCAGTTTCGTATTAGACTCAAAAAATATCTGATTTTCTAAGCCTGAAAATCCTGGTTGCAGAGATCTTTTTAGGATGATAATTTGCTTAGCTTTTTCTAGATATAGCTTTGGGATTCCATAGAGCGGATTTTTCTTGTCTCTATCAATATATGGATTGATTATATCATTTGCACCAATACAAAAGACTAAGTCTATATTATGTATTATTTTATTTACATCATCTACTTGTAATATATTTTTGTAAGACACATTTGCCTCTGATAACAATATGTTCATGTGCCCAGGCATTCTCCCTGCATATGGATGTACGAGATACTTTACTTCTACATTATTTTCAATCAGTAAGTCTTCTAGTTCTTTACAGGAGTAATGTGTCTGAGAGATACCCATTCCATACCCAGGAATTATAAGTACTTTTTTTGAATACTTGAGTAAGATGGCAGCATCAGATATTGTTATTTCGCGTGCAACCATGCCTAAGTGATAGTAAGGGGAAGGCAGGTTATAGTTGCTCCCACCTAAAAGTATTTTAAATATAGAGCGTTTTGTGCTTTTGGCAAATAAAATTGCTAGGACTATACTGGATAATCCTACAACGAGTCCGCTCACTAACATTATTTGGTTGGAATAGATGGCTCCAGAAAAAACCAAAGAGAATCCCGAATAAGAATTTAAAAAAGAAATAGCAATTGGTGAATCAAATCCACCTATAGGCATAAAGAAAAATATACCATAAACAGTTGAGAGGAGCATCATTAAATAAAGTAGATAATGATCCGGTTCATTTTTTGCTAATATAAAGCCAGTGATAGCAAAGGTTATAATCAATGTAAAAAAGTTTAATAGTTTTTGTAATGGAAATGATATTCCCGATTCGGGTAAAAGATTTCTCAATTTAATAATAGATGTAATACTTCCCGAAAAAGATACAATTCCCAAAAAGATAGAGAAAAAGATAAATATACTTCTCAATGAAAATAAGCTAATATTCTCAGAGATTGGCAGTTGGATGAATGCTATATATGAAGTGATTGTTACGGCAGCACCGCCTAATCCATTGTAAAACGCTAATAGCTGTGGTGCAGATGTTAGCCTAACTTTTCGAGATGAAAGGATACCCATCACAGAGCCAATGATAATAGCAGAAAAAATCCATCCCAGATTTGTAATATCTGTTTCTAAAAGAGAAGAACCCACTGCAATACCCATTGCGGAGCTAATTAAAAGATTTCCCCATCTTGCCCTCTGGGAATTGGTTAAAAATCGAAGTCCAATTATCAAAAGAGTAGCTGAAATTAAATAGAAAAACTCAATTAAATTTTTAGAAAACATCTCACTCTTCTATACTTTCTTTCTTTTTGAAAACTTTTAACATCCTATTTGTAAAGAGGCTTCCACCCACTAGATTCATAGTGCTAAAAATAATGGCTATAAAACCAAGAATTAGGATTGATACATCATCTTCTTTGGCTTTCCCGACTACATAAATGGCGCCTAACACTATAAGTCCATGTATAGAATTGATTGCAGAATTCATAGAGGACAATAAAACCAAAGGTACATGGGAAATTATCTCTATTCCTAAAAAAGAACAAAATAAGATAATGTAGAGCACTTCTCTATTTTGAAATAGATAGGTAAATAATTCCAATACTTTTATTTTTCCAGGAGTTGTATGGTTGGATTATGGCGCATAACACCTGCATGGCATATACAGGTTCCAGAAATAATATCATCTTCTAAATTAACTTCTGGCTTACCATCCTTTATCATATTTTTTATAAAACTAATTACATTTTTGCCAAACATTTTACTGGCATCAGAAGGGAGAGTAGATGGTAAATTAGTAATTCCAATAATTGTGATACCATGCACAGAAATAGTTTTTCCGGGTTCTGTGTATTGGCAGTTCCCACCATTTACTGCTGCTAAATCAACTATCACAGATCCAATTTTCATATCTTTTACTATTTCTTCAGTGATTAAAATGGGAGCTTTTTTTCCGGGGATGAGTGCTGTGGTGATAATAAAGTCAGCCTTTGATGCTGATTTATGAATAGCTGCAACTTGTTTTTTCTTGTATTCATCTGTTTGTTCAACAGCATATCCACCCGTGCCTACCGCATCCTTTGCACCTTCTACATCGATGAACTTTGCACCCAAACTCATAACTTGTTCTTTTACCTCTGGGCGGGTATCAAAAACCTCGATCACAGCCCCCAGGCGTTTGCTAGTGGCAACTGCTTGGAGTCCAGCCACTCCAGCACCGAGGATGAGTGCTTTGGCGGGTGCTATTGTACCTGCGGCTGTAGTGAGCATGGGAAAAAATTTTGGAAGATGGGTGGCAGCTAATAGAGCTGCTTTGTAACCAGACACTGTGCTCATAGAGGATAAAACATCCATACTTTGGGCACGAGTGGTCCTGGGGATTGTGTCCATGCTAAAGACAGTCAGTTTTCTTTCGGAGAGGGTTTTGATAAGCTGTGGATTGAAAAGTGGCTGGAGAACAGCCATAAATATTACACCATTGCGTAAGGAATCAATCTCTTCTCCTGTTGGTGGATTGATTTTAATGATAAATTCAGCTTTTTGAAAGATCTCTGAGCGAGAAACTGTAAGACCCCCTGATTTTTTATAATCTTCATCGGTGGCAAAAGCTCTAGATCCCGCTCCGGTCTCAATTAGTACCTTTTGACCCATTTTAATAAGTGCATCCACTCCTTCAGGAAGGAGGGCAACTCTGTTTTCATCATCAGATTCTTTTAAGATTCCAAAAATCATTTTTTACTCCAGGGAATTCACATACATAAAAAAGTTCTCTCCCATCAAAAAAGAAATCCCATAAAGGGTCAAGGAAAGTAATTCAAAGTTGTTACTTTACAGATAAGAGAGAGATAGAAATTTAGGAGTGTGTCTATATCGATTGAAACATTTCCAGTTCCCCCGCTTGGTTGCAACTGTACAATACTGACCTCAGATTCTACGGGGGAAGCTATTGTGATTGATCCGGGTGGAAATGAAGAATTGATTTTGGAGAAGCTCTCTAAAAAGAATTATTCCCTAACGCATATTTTGCATACCCATGCACATTTTGACCATTGCTTGGGGACTTCCAAAATTGCAGAAAAACATCCCAATGCAAAAGTGTCCCTTCATAGAAAAGATCTCTTCTTATATGAAAAAATGGAAATGCAATGCCGGGCATTTGGCATTCATACATCTGTGGGTGATATAAGGGAAATCAGTCACTTTTTTGAGGATGAAGAAGAATTGGATTTTCATACTAAATCTTCAATCAAAGTCCTCTTCACACCAGGGCATACACCGGGATCTTCCTGTTTTTTTTTGGATTTCGAAGATAAGAAAATTTTATTTTCTGGAGATACACTTTTTAATGGGAGCATAGGTCGCACAGATCTATGGGGTGGGGATTCTGAAATGATTATCCAATCGATAGAAACAAGGCTCTTTACTTTAGAAGAAGAAACTCTAGTAGTACCCGGACATGGAGATTTTACAAAAATCTATAGAGAGAAGAGAACAAATCCTTTTTTTGTATGATACTTAGATTATTTTATTTATTTATAATTTTTTTTACTTTTGAGATAGGATTTGGATTTCTCATTTTTGAAAATTATAAAAATAGCTTTGTAACTGAATACAATGACAAAAAAAATAATTCCGATTTTCGGGCTGAAGATATCGTATTGAATCTATCAAGGTATTTAGAAATTATCACTCCCCAAACAGATAAAGATAATATTGAAAGTTATTTTAACAGGTTAGTAAGTGCCACAAACAAAAATCAGTATGAATTTTCAATTTTAAATATTTACCTACTATCAACTGATGGAAGCATTTTGGCATTGACTCAATCTAGTGCTAATTTGCAAGGGGCATCAATTGATACCCACCTCCCACTTTTTATGCGTGCTCTTAGAATGAGAAGGGGGCAGGTTGAATCTGTCATTTATGAAAAGAAAGAGCAATTGGAATATTCTTTTTTCGAAAGAAAACTGCTCGGACTCAAATCAGAAGATACAGAAAACTTTTATTTATCTTCCGCTCCGGTGTATATAAAAGATAAGATGGAGGTTGTGGGTACCATCCATATTATTTACCAAAGGTTTGATATGAATTATTTTTTATCTGCTCAGAAGAATACTTTGAAAGTTCAGCTACTTTTAGCTACAGTGATAGGATTATTGCTAAGTTTATTTTTATGGCTTATATTTTATTCTTTTGTATCCATTTTAATTCGAGAATCTATTCACGAAAATTCGTATGAAGTGGCTTTATCTAGAGAAATCAAAAAGAAACCTGTCATACAAGAAAAAGTGGAAAAAGTTGATCCTATTATTTCAAAATCATTGGATGCGGTGTATTTAGAATAATGTTTACTTATAGTATAGATGAAAAATCCGAACCGGATAAAGTAATCATTTTAGCATTGAATGGAATTTTGGATTCAAAAAATGCCTTAGATTTTTATGAGTATATCATTAACTTAGAACCCCAATTTTCAAGATATATTTTTAATTGCGATAGATTAACTGCAGTTTCATCTTCTGGTATTTCTATTCTTCTCCGAATTCGAAAAAAATTTATCCAAAAGAATTATATACCAATTTTTTCGGGATTTAATCAAGAGCTTCAAGATTTATTTCATTTTTTTGGATTTAATAAAATGTTTTATGTTACACGAAATGTAGGAGCAGCAAAGAATATATTGAGAACTCTACATCCAACCAAGGAAGAAGTTGTATTTCAAGATTCTCATATACTTCCAATTGCTCCAACCAAAAAGAATGAGATTGGAATCATAGAAGAAATAGAAACATCTCCTGAACCAATTGTAGCAGAAAATAGATTGGATACAAACACATATACTCCGATGTTTTTATCGGGCACAAATATTGCTGGTGTGGATATAGAAGAGAATATGAAAGAAGATGTAACTACTAATCAAATCCAGACCATAGAGCCTAAAAAAGATTTTGAATTTACAATCCCATTTATTACGAAAAGCAATGAATTAAAAGAAGAAGATATTAAGGATAGTATAATAATTGAAGAGGAAATTAGGGGATACCAGGAAAAATTTACTGAACTACTGATAAACTGTGGTAATTGTAATACGAAAATAAAAATCAAAAAACAGGGCAGGCAAAAATGTCCTACCTGTGGAGCTAAATTTTTATTACGCCAGTCTGGATCAATATCTACTATAGAAAAATTATAAACCATTGAAAGACATAGAAAAATCAAGTTCATCAAAGAGCTTAGCTCTTTCTTTTTATACATTTCTCTCCCGAATACTTGGACTATTGAGAGATCATTATATGGCTATAACATTTGGAACGGGCTGGGTGGCATCGGCTTTTTCCATTGCATATAGATTGCCAAATATGTACCGAAACCTTTTGGCAGAGGGAACACTCTCGCAATCGTTTATGCCCATCTATTCAGATGCAGAAAAAGAGAGCAAAGAAGAAGCAGCAAAAGTTTCTGGTACTATATTAACATTTTTATTTACAATGCTATCAGTATTTGTAGCAATTTTTATTATTATCGCTCCATATTTGCTTCCGTATCTTGTGGGTGGATCTAAGGAATACCAAGATTTAGTTATTAAACTTTCCTTGATCCTCTTTATACTCATTATGACGGCATCTCTTTCTTCAATTTATATGGCAATATCAAATACTCATCAAAAATTTTTCGTTCCCTCCCTTTCTCCAATTATTCTAAATTTAAGTTATATATTTATATTTATTTTTATTATAAATAATTATACAGAAATGATTGATAAGGTGACTATTTTATGTTATGGAATAGTAATTGGTGGTATTCTTCAGCTATTGGTTCAGTCTTTTTACGTAAGGTCACAGGGCTATTCGCCAAAATTAAATTTTACATGGAAGCACCCTGCAGTAAAAAAAATATTTAGTTTGATGTTACCGGCTGTGGTAGGAGGAGGATTTTACCAAATTAGTCTATTGGTTGATATCTTTCTTGCTAACTATATCCAAAACAAAAATCCGGGATTGGGAGCTGTTGTAAGTTTAGATTATTCTCAGAGGTTAATACAATTTCCCACAGGAATAATTGGAGTCGCTCTTGCAACCACAACGCTACCTGCTCTTTTGGCATCTCTAAAGAATGATGAAAAAGAAAAGATTCCTTCAGAACTATCTAATGTTATCCAATTTAGTTTATTTTTAACTTTGCCGGCAGCAGTTGGATTTTTGGTACTAGGGAGAAGTATTATAGATTCTATTTTTTATGGTGGGAAGTGGGGGTATGAGTCCACAGAATCTACTCTTAAGGCATTGAGATTTTATTCGTTGGCTATTCCATTGTTTAGTTTAAATAAAATATTAACTTCTTCCTACTATGCATTTAAAGACACTAAAACACCACTAAAGGTAAATATGATATCATTTTCTATTAATATAGTCCTGAATCTTATATTGATGAATTTTTTAAAACATGCTGGATTGGCTCTCTCGTCTGCTATTTCTGCACTTATCACATTTATATTATTATTTAATAATTTAAGTATTCATTCTATTCAAATTCCTTTCGAGAATCTTAAAAATAATTTATTAAAATTTATTTTTCCCCTAACTGGTCTTTTAAGTTCACTTGCAATTTTTGAACTCTTCTTTTATGAAAATATAATTGTATATTGCCTGGAATCAAATATAAGTTATGCAAATGCATCAAGAATTTATTTGGTAGTTTCAATTTCCATAGCAACAGGGCTTTATTTTATTGTTTCATTTAAAATGAAAATTGAAGAATTTGAGATAATATTTGGAAGAATCATCAAGAAATTTATTAAATAATTTAATAGTTAATAAATATTAAAAGCTTGTATGAGCTGTAAAATATCATTTTCGTTAATCTTTGAGTTTATAATAATTCGCAATCGTGGTTCTTTAACGGTTGGTGGTCGTACGCCGCGGATGTCAAATCCCTTCTCCTGTAAAACGCTTGCAAGTTTCATTGTAGATGAATCATCAGGCAGTAAAACAGGTATGATATGAGAATTAGAATTTTTAGTGGAGTAGCCATTTTTATTTAGTTCACTTCTGAGCAACTGTGAATTTTTTATTATATTATTCCTTTCAAGGTTCATTTCTTTTATAAGGGAAATAGAAGTTAGAAGTGCATGAGCAATTGCTGGGAGTGGTGCAGTTGAAAAAATAAAAGTCCTAAGATGATTTATTAAATATTCCCTAAACTCTTTTTTGCATGAAATAAATGAGCCCTCTAAGCCCATTGATTTTCCGGCTGTAAAGATTCTAAAGTCAATATCATCTGAGATATATTTTTCATAAGAATTAGCAAGCCCCGAACCTTGAGCTCCAAAAATTCCTAATGCATGAGCTTCATCAACAATAAGTACAAATTGGAATTTATTTCTCAAGAAAACTAATTCCTCTAGATTGGCACTATCGCCATCCATACTAAATATAGACTCAGTGATTACTAATTTTTCATCATTTGTATTATTTTTTTTTAATAGATCTTCTAAGTGATTTAAATCTAAATGTCTGTAATACCTTACTTCTGCACCACTCAATTGTATTCCATCTAATATGGATGCATGGTTTAATCTATCTGAAAAAATCTTCGTTTTTTTATCCGCAATGCAATTGATGAGTCCTAGATTTGCTAAAAAACCATTGGCTAAAAAGAGAGAAGAGGGGGATTTTACCCATTTTGAAAATTTTTCTTCTAATAAAGTAAAAACATCTCTATGACCGCGAATAAGACGGGATGCTGTGGAGCCCCCACCATATAAATCTATTCCTTCTTTCAATGCATTTTTTAGTTCTAAATGATCTGATAATCCTAAATAATCATTTGAGCAAAAATCAATTCCCTTAGGAATGTTTAGAGTGCGGTACCTCTCTATATTTTTTAGCTCAAGTAATCGGTTGGAGACGCGTTCTGAAAATGACAAAAATTACCTCTATTTTTATTTAATAAGGTGGTATTCTTATTAAGTTTATGCAATAAATTTAAAATATCCCGATATTTAAAAAAAAGCTATTGGAGTAAATCGTATGAAAGACACTGATATAGAAGAATATTTTAATAATGAAGAAAACAGTACCCTCGTTAACTCTTCACTATTTGATCTGTATCGTGCATCTATTGTCACTCATGATTTTTCTGATAGAAGTTCAAATTCATTTATCGAGAGATCACTCGTATATCTTTATACACTTTCCTCTGTATACCAATCTCATATAATTGTAAATGGAATAGAAAAATTTCAGTTTGGAGTAGAACTCGAAAAAAAAGAAATATATTTTTCGTACTACGAGATTCATAAAAATACTCAAAGAAGCATTCATTTTTCTGACGAGTTTGAGCTAAGAAATATTAAAGAGATATCTATCAAAGATTCTATTTTTAATGTTTTCACTATCAATCACTACGAAGATCCTGATTTTTTAATGTTTATTGTGGTTCCAGTGCAAATTATGGACTTTTCTGGATCTATTAAAAAATTAATTTCCCTTGCATATAATTACTACTCCCAACAAAAAAATTCCACAACCTCTAATTATTTTCCCCTTTTTACAAACCTTAAAACTAGACTTAAGGAAAATATATTATCCTACCCTTATAAGGGTAAGATAATGGGAGTAATTGCACATTTTGAATTTGATGATCTGAGTCCTTATTGTTCTTTGCTAGAAGAAGAATTTGCAAAAAATATAGGAAAATCTATTAGACAGACAATTCAAAAGAAATTAAAAAAAACAGATGCACTCTATACTCTTTCGCCTATCTCCTATTTAGCTTATTTGCCAGACTGCGAAGTGAGTCCCGTAGTACAAAGGTTTGAGGATTTATTTTTTAAAATTGATCCAATCATGATCCAATATAATTTAAAATTTTATGAAATCAAACCATCAAATGTCAACGACTACAGCTATTTAGATAAAATTTTAGGAAATGAAATATCCGTTGTACACGCTCTATAGATTAAAAGATTTATAAAAAACTGACGTTCCTACAAAAAGTCAGTTTATGCAAATTTATTCGCAACAATCCTAGGCTTTTTTCCGCCTACCGGCGGAAAAAAATAGTAATTGCAGTTGTGTCAACTATTTTTCTATATTATAAGATCACCTTACGCACTTCGTGCTAAAGGTGAGTTAAAAGACAGGGAAGCCTGTCAGCAACTTGGGGACTATGTCGTCCCCAAACCCCTACTTTTATTGTATCACTAAATTTATAGTAATCAATTGTTACTAAATTTTTTCGATAAAATAGCTCAGTAAATTTGATATTAAAATTCGTTCTTGTTTCATTGAATCCCGTTCTCTTACCGTAACACTATTATCTTTGAAGGTGTCATAATCAATTGTGATACAAAATGGAGTGCCAAGTTCATCTTGTCTTCTATATCTTTTACCAATTGCTCCACTTTCATCATAATCACAGTACCAATGATTTCTGAGGATATTTTGAATCTCTTTTGCTTTGAGGTCTAATCCATCTTTTTTCATAAGAGGGAATATTCCTATCTTAACTGGAGCTACTCTAGGTGCAAGATGCAATACAATCCTTGTTTCTCCATCAGAAAGTTTTTCTTCTTCGTATGCATCTGAGAGCACTGCTAAAAATAGACGATTTAAACCCAGAGCAGGTTCTACAACATAAGGAATGTATTTATGATTGTTTGCTTGGTCAATGTACTTCAAGTCATGTCCGGAAAACTTTTCATGTTGGGTGAGGTCATAGTCTGTGCGGGATGCTATACCCCAGAGCTCCCCCCATCCAAATGGAAACTTGAATTCAATATCTGAAGTAGCTTCGCTATAAAATGAAAGCTCACTTTTTTCGTGTTCCCTAATTCGAATATTCTCTTTTTTAATTCTAAGTGTGGTTTCTAAAAATTGGACACAATAGTCTACCCAGTGTGAAAACCATTCTTTTTGGGTTCCGGGTTCGCAGAAATATTCCATTTCCATTTGTTCAAATTCACGAGTTCGAAACACAAACTGACGAGCCATGATTTCGTTTCTAAAAGATTTACCAATTTGAGCTATCCCAAATGGAGGTTTCTTTCTGCAAGTTGAGTAAACATTTTTAAAGTTAATAAATATGCCTTGAGCTGTTTCGGGGCGTAGATAAATATCTACAGTTCCCCCTTCATTTGCTCCCTGTTGGGTTTTAAACATAAGATTAAAATTTCTAGCTTCTGTAAAAGATCCCTTTGTACCACAATTAGGGCAGGGGTAATTTTCTTGCGTTAGGATTTCTTGTAGTTCTGGAAGGGATTTACCAATGACAAAACCCTCTCCTTTCTTTCCTTCTAAAAAATGATCAACACGAAACCGTGTCTTGCAAGATTTACAATCAATCAATGGATCTGAAAAGTTACTGATATGGCCAGAAGCCTCCCATACGGAGGGGTGGAGAAGAATGGAAGAATCTAAACCCGTAACATCATCCCTTCTATGGACAAAATATTCCCACCATAACTTTTTTAAATTTTGGAGGATCTCTACTCCATATGGACCATAGTCGAAAGAATTCGAAAGACCCCCATAGATTTCAGAGCCTGGAAATACAAATCCTCTTCGTTTGCAAAGGGAGACTATATCTTTTAATTTGGAATCTTCTTTTTCTTGAGCCATGTGGACAGAATTTTTAAAGGATGGGAAACTTAAAGTTTTTTTAATCGATGCAAAAGGAGTCTTTTTTTGCCTTAGAATTTATTTTTTTAATTCTGAGATCCAGTTTTTCCAAATCTCAGGCTTTACCCCTACAGTTGCTTTTTTTCCCAAACGAACTATTGGAGTTTTTAGAAGAGCAGGAGTTTCCATTAGTTTATCTTCGGGTTTGAATTGTAGATATTTCAAACCTAGAGTTTCGTATTCTTTTGCGTTTGTATTGATGAGCTCAGAAGCGGGTATGGTGCGTAAAATATTTTCCAATTCCCCCCTTGCGAGGGGTTTTTCGTTTAAATCAACCGAGTGGAATTTATGGATACCCCTCTCTTTGAAAAATCTTTCTGCAAGACGGGTATCCTTGCATTTTTTGGTTCCTAAAATTTGCAATTCACTCAAGGTTTTACTTTTTTAGCTAGTTCTTCGTATTCTTTAGCTACTGCTTCTAATGAATCAGCTTCTTCTAATAGTTCCTTTTTGTGATTTACTTGGGTAGTTGCTTTTCCACCTTTTTTTACGTTTGCCATATCTCTCAGCCTTTGGGCTAGTTGGGTTTTTTCTTTTGCTTCTCCGAGCAGATACTTATAAATAGCTTTTTTTTCTTCAGGAGTTTGGGCTTTTTCTACCATCAATCTATCTATATCTTCTACGGAATGTAGAGACATTGCAAGAAACAGGGTTAAGAATATTGTATAAATTTTATTCATAGTTTACCTCTTGTTTAAATTTTAAACATTTGCATGATTCTTTTGGCAACTACTTTTTTATGAGAGTGGTAACTTATTCAAATTTTATGGTGATAGCAGTAACTAGAATCCGTTCAAATCTTGAGAGATCGTTGCTATTTCTATAATCAAAGAGTGGATCCAAAGATTTTAGTACTTTGCCTTCCATTCTAAACATTGCCATTTCGCTTACGATGTAATCCAAGCAGATAGATGCCGCACTCACCTGGAATCCATTTTGAACTTTGTATCCTGCTTTTTCAGTCTCTACATAAGGAGTTCTATTGTAGATATCACTTTTTCTTGCAAGTGGAACATTTGCAAACTCTCTGTCAGTGTATCTTTCCAGGCGGCCACTAATTCTCCACTCGGGTAAAAATTTATAAGTAACCCAAACGGTTCCATTGTGCCACTGCTTGTAGGAGTCTGAACTCTCTTTCGTAACATATGCACTGCCAAAATTATAATTATATAGGCTGGATGAGAGATTTGTTAGGATGGGGTTGTATTCGCCTTTAGTTGGATTTCTTTGGAAACCAATATCAAAAGATGCTGCAACCGAGAATTTACTTGTTACATCGTAATGAGTGATATAATTTTGGTAGTACCTAGTTTGTCTTTCATTTCCTTTAGGTTCTACAATAACCTGTCCGGATGTGAGTGTGGACGTACTGGTAGCAATTTCATTCCCAACAAAAATATTATAAGTAAATGATAGGTGTGGAACTGGTTTGTAGTAAATTTGCATGCCAACAGACTTATTTTTATTGTTGTCCGTGATGATTGACCATCCATTCATCAAGTGAAATTGGACTTTTAGTTTATCGCTGATGTCATGGGAAAGTCTAAATCCTGCTGAATAATAAGGCACATAGTCTAGAACCAGAGCTCTTGTATACATCCAGTTGTTACCAGATATCCATGACTCAAATCCAATGTGACCAAAGTAGATTCCCCCATCTAACCAAGTATTTTTAGCAATTCGTATTCCTGCATACGCTTCTTGGATATTTCTAACGGATACTTGGTTGGATGTTCGCTGGTTAGACGTTTCGGGTAAATAATTAGCATTCACAGAAGTTCCTACTTGCAATGCTACCCTTCCCCTCACATTTTCTGTTTCTACTTTAGCATCTATATGGGCTAAGTTTACATTGAACTCATCATTTCTAACTGCTTGGGTTGTGTAGTTTCTTTCTGTTACATTAGGTTTATTTAAATTGTGAGAATAATAGGTATCAATAAACGCTCCCATTTTTATTACATTGTGAGGGGCATTGTTGATTGGATGTAGGCTTTCCTTGGTATCCATTTCTTCCACAACCGGAGCTTTTTTAGCTTGGGAAAAAAGTGCTACCGAACTGAAAATAAAAACGAGAAGGAGGATTGACTTCATAAATATTCCTAAGAAAAATATAAAATAAAAATAGAATTTATTTAAAGCGAAATTTTTTAAGATAATTAAGTTCGATTTAAAATTTTTATTACTTGAATACCAATAAATGAAATATGTTTATAATTTATAGTTTTTTTTTAAGTATTTCAATAGAATGATAATGGGAAATTATTATTCTATATTTTGGGATATTTTAGAATATCATAATTTATTAAAGTAGAGGTTAGTATGAATACAGGAATTTGTACAGATGATATATTTTTACGCCATGATACAGGCTTAGGGCATCCAGAGTCAAAAGAAAGATTGGTATCCATACTCAGTTTATTAGATTCAAAATCATACTTTAAAGACTTAAAAAAGTATATTCCAATACCTGCTATTGATAAGTTATTAGAACAGGTTCATTCTAAAGAGCATATCAATCGAATTAAATCTGTATCAGGCAAAAAGGGCTATTTAGATGGTGATACGCCTTTTTCTGAAAAAAGTTCTGAAGCTGCTTTTATGTCGGCAGGGTCCGGGATTGTATTAGCAGATAAAATAATAGAGGGTTCTATAAAAAACGGTATGGCAATTGTAAGACCGCCCGGTCATCATGCTGAAAAAGATTCTCCGATGGGATTTTGTTTTTTTAATAATATTGCCCTAACTGCAAAATATCTCCAAACAAAAGGAGTTAAAAAAATTGCGATCATTGATTGGGATGTACACCATGGGAATGGAACAGAAGAAATATTTTATGATGATGAGACTGTTTTATTTATTTCGACACACCAATATCCATTTTATCCTGGAACAGGGAGCGCAGAAAATACTGGTCATGGAAAAGGAAAGGGTTATACACTCAATATTCCTTTCGCTAAAGGAAGTGAGGATGCACAATACAAATCTGCTTTTAGAGAAATCATTCTCCCTAGAATTGATATATTTCAGCCTGAATTTATTTTAATTTCTGCTGGATTCGATGCACATAAGAATGATCCATTGGCTGGTATGGAGTTAAGTACTACAGCTTTTGAAGAATTTACAAGGATGATAAAAAAATCTGCTGAGGATTTTTGTGGGGGAAAGGTTATATCTTTTTTAGAGGGAGGATATAATCTACATGCACTTGCAGAATCAGTGGAAGTGCATGTAGCGGTGCTAAATGGATGATTAGAAGTTAAGTGGCTTTTCTAGTTTCCAAACATCTGTTTCAGTTCTCGATTGCCAAAGCTCTTTTGTTTTTCCAAGCCATTTGTTGATATCAGTGAGATTTACATTTGGATTGTCCTTTGCTTTTTGGGTTAATTCTCCTTTGGATTGATCCAAAATCTTAATAAAATTTCCTGCTTTTCCATCATCTCCTAAACGAATGTTGATAGCAACTAAAAGGTAGCACACTTCAAACTCATAGTTTCTATCTGGAAAATCGGAGAGCTTAAAAACTTCTTCTAAGTCTTCTGCTGCTTTCATTAAATAATCAGAATTAAAATTTTTATAAAATTTATTATGAAAGTAATACATTCTCAGGAAATAGCGGGCTCTTTTTAAATAAGAATATGGGAGCCTATAGAAAATTTCAAGACTTGCTTTATAAATTGCAAGCTTGTAGCTTGTCATCACCCCTTCTGATGTTCTTGGTTCTATAAAACTATCTTTGTTGACAAAACAATCTTGTAAAATAGCCATAACCTCTTTGGGAAAATTTTGGAAATGACTGATAATTTTTTTATCACATTGTGAATTAGTACGGGTATCAGTAGAGGAATCTAAACTAATAAAATCTGATTTTTTGGATGCTACAAAAAAACAATGTGGACAAACTGTTTGTGTTAGTTCATTGAAATCAATATGAGTAAACTTAGGACTGGGTTCATAAATAGGTATTTCAAATACATTGGTTCTCATAGAGAGACTCTTTGCTTTTAAAGCATAAAATTTTATTTTTTGTGTAAAACAAACTGGGCATTCTACTTCATAAATCATGAGTGGACTTGCAAGTGCGCTAGCTGTTTTTTTTTCCATTCTATCCCCTTAGAAGAAATATTTCATCGATAGTGTCTTTGCTTTAAATGAAAATTTGAAAGGGGGTTTTCGTCAATAAAATAATTATTGTCTCATTAGAAAATTAGGATAACTAAATTAACTCAAACTCTTAGATGCATGTGAAATAAGTATTCTAGTAATTTAATTTTTTTGGTATATAAGAAATAACTTATATACCAAAAAATTACAAAATGTATACTTCGTAAAAGCTTTTTATATAAATAAACTAGTACATTAAAATTCTACTACACATTGGTATCAGAAAGAATTTTAGTATTGATTAATTTTGCCTGATCATTTGCAGGTTCAATTGTGAGTACTTTTGAAACAAGTTTTTTAGCTCTGATATAGTTTTTAGAGTACACATACATATCTGCTAAATGTAATAAATTTCTAATATTTTTAGGGTCTCGAAGTTTTATCCTTTCTCCAATATCAATAGCTTTTTCTATATCTTTATTCATCTTGTGACAATAGGATGCTTTCATTAAGAGTGTGATATCACCTTCATTGTTAGCAAGATAATCATTTGAAACTTTAGATCCTTTATCAAACTGCTTAAATCTAATATAAGTTTTCAACATATAATTTACAAGATGCATATCATCTTTATGTTCAATATAAGTTTTTTCTAATACTTCTAAAACTTTATCATTTTCATTTTTTTCAAGAGCTTCGTTGGCAGAATGAATTACCCCGTTGATATGATCTTTATTTATCTTTTCTTTTTCAGTTTCTCCAGTAAATGAAATTGAAAGCAAGGAAAGATCATCCATAAGATCATATTTATCTACAATGGCTTCGTACATACCTTCCAATTCTCCATTGCACTCTTCTACCCGTTTTAAAAAAAGTGTTTCATCTTCATTTATTACTCGATCCCCACCTTCTTTATTCCATTCTAAAACAAGATCATCTTTTCCATCCGAACCCATAATAATTAAGTCCCCAGGAAGCATATGGAATGTATTAACAAAAATTTCATTTTTTATACCTGTAGTACCTAGCTTTCGAAAATGACTTTCGGATTCAATAAAACTTGCAACCTTGTCTCGGTAGAGAATTAAAAAAGGATGCTCAGCATTGATATAATAAATCAAACCTGAAGATTCTTCAATCAATCCAAAAATAAGGGATATGAGCATAGATCCTTCAAAACTTTCAAATATTTTATGAAGTTCTTTAAACGCGTTTTTGATCCAAACTTCAGGTGATACTTCATTTTGTCCTACAATATTATTTGTTCTTTGGATAATAGATTGGAATACCGCACCGAGAACTAAAACGCCCCCTGCACCTTGCATAGATTTTCCCATAGCATCAGCATTTAAATATGTAGTATACTTTTTTCCTCTGAGCATAATTGGTTGTGCGATACACATATCTCCACCAATTTCCATATTTTTCTTCTTAAACTGAAATTGCTTTTTCTGTTTGAGAAAAAACTCTATATGAATTTTTCCATCATTTCTGGAATTGTTTACACCTAAAGGTTTTAAGAGAAGTGTTGTTAGGAAGTAGTCCCCATCCTGTTGTGTTTTTAATTCCTCTACCTTCGTTAGAGTTGCTTGAAGTTCTCTGGTTCTTTCTTCTACTTTTACTTCCAACTGCGTAGAATATTCTTCCAATTTTTCCTTGGAATCTTTAATGGAAGCTACCATAGAATTAAATGAGCTTGCCAAAAATCCTATCTCATCCTGAACTTTAACAGGTACTTGAACATCCAAATGACCTTTTTTTACTTGACGTAAACCACTCAAAAGATCATTTAAAGGATTTAAAATAGCTCCAGAAAGGAAAAAGGGAGTACCTACACATATCAATAAAGTAGCAATCAAAAGGATACCTGCTAAACGTAATGCTGTTTTATGTAGATATTTTCTATACTCTGTATAAGAGAATCCTGTTTCATGTATCACATCATTACTGATTTCTTGGAAAGAAACAAACCGAACATCCCGGTTTATAGTTTCTCTATAATATCTTTTTTCTTCTGGAACAATGGGAGTGAGATACCGTAGGAGTTCTATTTTCATATCTTTTCTTTCTGCCATAGATTTTTTTAAATGAACAGCCATTACTTTTCTATAGGGCTCATAATTTTTAGCAGATGAAAGTAGCAATGCTTCCATCCCTTCCATTATTTTTGCATCTGGAATTTCTTTAATTTTATTTTGCAGAAAAAAGCATACTTTTTCCATGCTATCGATATGCGATAAAAGATCTCCTCGAGGATTATTACCGGAGTAGTTTTCTAAAAATTCTTTAATCATCTCTTGGTGACCAACACTGTATTTTTCATCTTCAAATACAATTGCTTCTAAAGTGGCATCAATTTTTTCTTTTGTGCTATCTTCCGGTAAATTACGAATAGAATCATAAATATAGGAATTTACCATTCTATCCTGCAAGTTCAATAATTCATAATTATTTTTATTATAATTAAATTTGAATTCTCCTGTGGATGGCTTGTACTCAAGAATGTACTCTAAGCCTTCATTTTTCTCCTTACCTGCAGTTTCTAGTAGAATTCTAAGTTCTTTTCTATGAGTGTAGTCATATGTTTCTTCTCTGTCCATCATAGTCATAAAAATAATTATATTGAAAATTAGGACAAATGTTAGAAAACTCACACCAACAATTTTAAACATAAAGGTACTTCTATCTTTGGTTGTATTTAAGAAAGGAATCAAGAGTAGGAAAGCACCGATAGGAGTTAAAAATGCGATAGTGGTTGTATAGACTTCTCTAGTAACAGCACCATTTCTTTGTTGAATATTCAAATAAAGGGGTATGATCATATCCAAAAACAATGCAAATAGTATCACAAGCATAGCCTTTCTCTCTGCGCCCTTTGAAATGATAGCCTTCCAAATGGCGGCTATTACCGAAATAAGGATTAAAATAACTAAGAACTTTCCTAAAAAGGAAAAATATGCTGGAATAGCTAAATCGTAAGCATGACCGTTTATATCAAAAAAAGTTTCATTGGGAATAGCTTGGGAGAGGAGGAATCCATCTACTAAAGTAGAGGCACCGACTGTAAGGTACAATATAATTCGGGTAAGTTTTGGTTTGTTATTGTTAGGAAATCGAAGTAAAAATTGTGAGAGAAAAACAAAGCGAAAAGGAACCATAAGGAGTGTTAGCAAACGGGGCCATTTTGCAGAATCGTACGATCCATTTGAAAAAACATATCCTGTGCCAGCTATAAAAATAACAGTAAAAACCATTGCGAGGTACTTTGTTGCCTTTGACTTTTTAGGTAATAGAAAAAGAAAAGTGGCCGCACCCAAGGAAATAAGTGCTGTTAAAAATGAACCCAGTGCAGAGTAATTTATGAAAAATGTTGAAAAATAAGTCATTTGATTCCTTCCCAGTTTAGAGAAAATATCCGACTCTAAAAAATTATCAAGAAAATAAATCTAGAATGAAAAAAAAATTATAAATAAGATGTATATAATTGTAAGTTCGAAATACTTATTTGCTTTTTAAGAAGAGAAGCCATAGGAAAAATCCTTATGGCTCAGAGATTGTATTAAAAGTTATTGGGGTTTTTTCTTGATCACTAGCTTTCTTTCAATTTCAAAGATTTTATCAGCTATTTTTTCTTTTCCATGTTTTTTCTTATCATTTTCTTTGATAAATAAATCATCTCCATACTTTTCAAAGGCATCTGCAGCTTTTATATTTTTTAATCCTATAAATTGTAAGTGAACTTCACCTGCCGGCATCCCATATTTGTTACCTACATCCTCGGTCTGTAAAATTCTAGATATGGCAGTGACAGTATCTCCACTGATTGCAGGTTGAGTATGGTAACCTTCTGTATACCCCAGTTCCCAAATCATATTCTCAGAAATATCCCTAGAAGCTAACCCAATGAGCCAGGCAAAAACTAATCCTCCATATACAATAGGTTCTCCGCTCATGGCTCCACTCAATCCTTTTGAATAGAGTTTATCATAGTGCAGGGGATGTGTATTACCCATTCGATAAGTCCATGGGAGATGCTCATCTGTTATAGTTCTTCCATTGGAATGGATATAAATATTACCAGCTTTAAATGTTTCAAAATATGTGGAGTCCCATGTTCCATCTCTTAACTCAGTAGGAAATTTTAAGTCGGGCAGCTCAATAGAAGGTGTTTTGTTTTCAGGAAAAAATGCAGAAGGATTGCCCGGTTTAGGATTTCCTTTTGGTTTACCATTGGAATGATTTATCATTATCTTTCTTTCATATTGTAGTACAACTTCATTCAGCTGATTTAAGCATAGAGTTCTAACATGAACTATGCCTGGTTTATCAGTACCTTTGTCATCTACCTTTAATATTTTTGTACGTGAGGTAAGAGTATCACCAGGATATACAGGTTTTAAAAATTGAACATTGTAGTAACCTAAATTTGCAACTGCTTTTTCTGAATTATTTTGAACACCAAGGGAGAGGGCTATATTAAAAACTTGAAGT
This sequence comes from Leptospira interrogans serovar Manilae, assembly GCA_945887855.1. Lineage (GTDB taxonomy): Bacteria > Spirochaetota > Leptospiria > Leptospirales > Leptospiraceae > JACKPB01. Next base: position 70,064 of record CAMCZP010000010.1, read on the forward strand.
GGAGAAATAAGTAAGTCTTTAAAACCATGTGCAACAGCATAAGGAGCTGATAGAAACAATGGATTGGCTTCCATGAAAACTGTTGCAAACTCCTGTGCAAAACTTCTATCTATTGTAAATGCTCTCGGATGTACAAAGATATCTCCTTCTTTGAATTCTTCTAAATATCTGCCATACGTATTTTTTATAATGCTACCTTTGGTCTGAAAACCCGGAGCGGATTCCCCAAAAGGGGTAGATTCTATTTTAGTCATATATTTCCTCTTAGCTTCTTCCAGATTTCTAAATCATAGAGAAAAATTCAATACTTATTGTATCCATTTGTTAGATGGTGAAAAATTAAAAAGAAAAATGGTTTTTAAATGTGAAGAAAATTTATAAAGCCATATAGATGGAGTAGCATATAAAGATATAAGACCAAAGTGATAAATAGAAAATATTTAATAACTCTCGATAAATTTAATTCATTTAATTGATAGAGTGATATAAATTTATAAATGAAATAGCAAAAATAAACAAATAAAAGGATAGGGTAGATAGAAATGTACGTAATAATTAAATCTAATTTGATAAATAATTTATCTGTTATCCAAGTAAATTTAATAAATAGAATTGAAAGTAAAAAAATATAAACTAAGAGAAAGCATGAGATAAAAAAAATCATTTTTTTTAGCTTTTGAATCGGAAGCATAAGATTTGGAATTGGAAAAAAGAATTGAATAAAACCGAGATGAAAATGAATTTCATTTTTTAAAAAATATCTAGACAGGTAAAGTACTACAATAATTGAAAAGTATATTATAAATATTAATAATTTAAAAATAAATTTGTTGTACTCTGCATTATTTATTTTTCGAAATGAATTTAGAAATCCATTTGATAGATGAAAACCTGTTGTATCTCCATTTTCATTTAAGATAAAATTTAGTCTGACTCCTGAATTTTCCTTGTTTATAAATATATTATTTTTAAGAGTAAAAGAAATTGAATTTTTAATGTCATTAGTAAGTAAAATAATTCCATCATCTTCGGTTTGAATTTTTGTCGGAGACAGCAAATGAATAAGATAGTATATACTATTGTCTGGAATATTTACAGGCATATAATTACCTGAATACTCAGTAAAATCAATAGTACTTGTAGATTCTACAAACCTTTGTGGGTAGAACTTAATATTGAATTCATTGATTATATTTATTAGTTTAGAGTAAGATGAAGATTCTGTATAAAAGTAAAAGAAGATATTTTCGGATGGAATTATATATAAAAACTCATTTGTAGAGTCTTCCGATATGATACTTAAGAAACCTTTAGAATTTTCTGTAATGTACTCTGAAAAACCATACCCCATTCCGGGGAAATTTTCTCCAATAGAATGATTTTTTTGGAGAATTGATTCATATAAAATTTTATGTAATAAGTACTCTACCTCAGTGGATTCATGATTAAAGCCAAATACTAATTCTATTTCATTGGATGGTATAGAGATATAGTAAGGATTAGAAGTAACAGATAGATGAGTTTGAAAAAAGAACTTAGTATTAAATAAATTTAACTCTTTTATTAAGGATGAATTTAGAATACTTTCAATTGCTATTTTTTTTAGAGCCAAATTTGATTTTGAGGGGTAGTACGCTGAAAAAAGTGGAGTATCTATTTCTATATTTTTATTAAATATAGTTGAACCTGTACTACTAAAAATAGGATTATGAGTAATCGGTAATGAATTTGTTAATATAGAATTCAAAGATATGGGTATTTTTATATTTGTAACCACACCTTTTTTTTTAATGTATTTGCTAATATCCTCATAGAGGCTTATTTTTTTTTGGTTTAAATGTTCAATTATATAAATATTTTCAAGTAGATCTCGAATTACTTGTGATTCAATTATAAATCCTGTAGGAAAATCATTTTGCACTATTGTGGCTTCAGGTGTGTATATATATGAATATATGTTGTTATCATATTTATTTTTAAGATACTCTGAAAAATTTTTAAGGCAAATTTGATCACAATTTTTTATGATTTCGTTAGCAGAAATTTCGAATGGTTTTAAAAAAGAGGCCATGTAAACGATAAATATTCCCCGCAGAAGATAAATTAAATTTGCAGTACAATTCATAGATTTAATTCTATTGATATGAAAGTGCATCGATATGAAAAAACTCCTGATATTGAAGAAATTGGAAAAAATATTTATAAAACAACAATCCCACAGCCATTTTATGCTCCAAATAATATTTATATACTTCTTTCAGAGGAACCTGCCCTGATAGATTCAGGATACATCCAAAATTTAGGAATGTTACAGAGAGCACTTCAAAAAATAGGCCTTTCTTTTTCAAAAATCAAACATATTTTTTATACTCACAATCATATAGATCATATCAGTGGAGCATTGACCATTCGAAATTATACAGATGCCAAGCTCTATGGGATGGAGGATATGTCCCAAAAAATTGGAAACTATCTCGACCACATGCAATACTTCCAGAGGGGAGAAAATAGACTGATTTACAAGGCAATTCAGGACTCCACCCTCCGAAGATCATATATTGAAATTGCTGACAAAGAGCGAAAAAAATTAAATAAGGCTTATTCTCAAACCAATAAAGTAAATCCAGTATTGAAAATGGATGTGGAATTAGTAGAAGGGGATGTGATTGACATAGGCGATAGGTTGATAGGTTTTTTGCACACATCCGGTCATAATCTATGGCACCTAACGCCTTATATTGTGGGGGAGGGGATATATTTTACGGGAGATTTGGTACTGGGAAATATTTCTTCTATCTATGCAGAAATAGACGGTAACCTCAGTGATTATCTGAAATCACTCGAGAGATTGAGTCTACTTCCTATCAAAAGACTCCTCCCAGCTCATGGAGTAGAGCCAATTGATCCTAAAAAAGCAATCAAGACTTTGCATAAAACTTTGTTGATACTAGAACGGGGAGTAGTGCGAAGGTTAAAAGCAAAGCAATACGATTTGAATGATCTAGCCCTAGAAGCAATGGGTGATAAGGTTAAGAACAGTCCTTATTTTGTGGTTGCACTTGCTATCATACACGCCATACTCCTGAAATTAAAATCACATGGACACATACGGATCATTGAAGTGGATCCGCCCTATGAGAAGTACGAGTGGATAGGTGAAAGAGATGATGGATTGGAAGAATAAACGGAGAGTGATACTATGTTAAATAAAGAAGCTATATTTTTAGATTTAGACAATACAATTTTAGATTCAAAGGGGGCTTACAAATATTCATTGGAAAAGCTCTCGCATCACTGGAAAAAAATCTATGGTGAGAATGATTTTTTACATTCCTTTGAAGAAAAAAAGAAAATTGTAACAGAAAGATTGCGTGGAATGCCCACTCACAGATCCCGAATCTTAGTTTTTAAGGGACTCATAGATGAAAGAGAACTCTCGTTACACTCAGAAAATATCCTCTATTTTGAAAGAAAATATTTCCAATACTTTGTAGAGTACATAAAATTATTTAAAATAACCAATAAAAAGAAGTACAAAAAATTATTATCAATACTAGATGAATTTAGCAGAACTAAAAATATTTACCTACTCACCAATGAGGCTCTAAAAACCCAACTCATCAAAACAAAAAATACTCTCCCTGCATCATTGAATATTAATTTAGTCACATCAGAAGAGGTAGGCAAAGAAAAACCTTCCACGGAATATTTTTCTTACGTACTACAAAGAGCTAAAGTAAACCCTTCCCAAGCTATAATGATTGGAGACTCTTATGAGGATGATATCTGCGGTGCCATAGACTCTGGAATAGAAGCAATTCGTGTGCTTTCTGTTTTTGGGGATGATTCACTATCTGAAGGAATTTATAAAGATACGAAATTTAAAGTTTATGGAAATGTGCTACAAGCATTGGAAAGTAAATAGGATTTCTTAATTACTGAGCGAGTTTGGAATTAAT
>CAMCZP010000011.1 GCA_945887855.1 Leptospira interrogans serovar Manilae
AGTAAAAAAATTGGAAGTATCACAGATGTTGCATAACAACCAGGGTTAGAGACAAATTTAGCATTTTTAATATTCTCACGATTCATCTCGGGCAGTCCATAGACCACTTTATCCATTAGAGAAAAAGAATCATGTTTTAATTTATAAAACTTTTCAAAGTTTTCCTTAGAATGAATTCTGTAAACTCCAGATATATCAATAACTGAATGTCCCTTTTCTAATAAAAATGGCGTCATCAATAGTGATACTTCATCAGGAACTGCGAGAACAACAAGGCTATCAGTTGGAATAGATGAATTGTGTTTTTGAAAAATTAGGTGTTTATATTTTTGAGGTAGATCTGGAAATATATCTAAGAGTGATTTATTTACAAACTTATCACTAGTTATATGCACACATTCAAAATAGGGGTGACGGGAGAGAATCCTGAGAATTTCTTTTCCGGTTAAACCGCCTGCTCCGAGAATAGATACTTTCATAAATTCAAAATTTCATAGAACGATACCGCGTCAAATAGGAAAGAATTGTTTTCAGAATAAGGTTTCCTTTACATTTTGCAATAATGAGTCCTCTAATAGCTGTTTGTATATCTTTTATAATTTATTTTATAGGGTATAAATTTTATGCCACCTACCTCTCCACTTCCATATTTAAATTGCGAGGAAAAGAGGTCTTAACCCCAGCACATCTTGTGAATGATGGGATAGACTATATTCCCACTCAGCCATCGGTTCTATTCGGGCATCATTTTGCATCCATTGCAGGTTTAGCGCCCATTCTAGGGCCTGCTGTAGCTGTTATCTGGGGATGGCTTCCTGCGATGGTATGGATTGTTTTGGGAGGAATTTTTATTGGTTGTGTTCATGATTTTGGCTCATTGGTAGTGAGTGTGCGAAGTGGTGGAAAAAGTGTAGGACAGGTAGCCGAGGAAGTTATCGGAAAAAGAGCAAGATCCCTTTTTCATGCCATTATCTTTTTTTTGGTTTCATTGGCTATGGGTGTTTTTGTTTTGGTAATTGCAGGGCTTTACACTGCACCACCTAAAAATGTAATACAAAATACAATCATCATAGAAAATAGACAAAATATAACCACTAGAGAAGTAAAAGAATCTCACGATTCTGGAGTATTGGTAAAAACTATTGAACCTAAAAAAATGAGGAGTAATTTTCCAGAATCGGTTCCTCCAACTGTTGCACTTATGCTTGCAGCAATTTTAATAGGTTACCTGCATTATAAAAAAAATGTACCACTTGGAAAAATCACATTCCTGAGTTTACTCTTTGTGATGGGGGTGGTATACTTTTGTATGGATGAGGCTACATTCAAACTTACTGGACTGCAAGATCCAGACACTTCACCTTCTACGGAGACTTGGAAATGGATTTTACTCATCTATGCTTTTATTGCATCTGTAACACCTGTATGGTTACTCTTACAGAGCAGAGACTATATTAATTCATTTTTATTGTACTTAGGTATCATATTAGTTTATGCTGGATTTTTTGTAGGAGCTTTAAAAGGAGATTTAAATAGTTTTCATGTAGATATGATTCGAAGTGAAGAGATTGGTTTAGATCTTATCCCATTTGTTTTTATTACAATAGCATGTGGTTCTGTTTCAGGTTTTCATTCTTTAGTGAGTAGTGGTACAACTGCAAAACAATTAAATACCGAAACAGATGCAAAAATGATTGGATATGGTGGTATGATTGGTGAATCTTTACTCGGTCTTACTTCAGTGATTGCATGTACGGTGGGATTTTCTTCAAATGCTGAATGGATATCCTATTATAAATCATGGTCCGGACTGCAGGGGCTAAGCATCCAGGTTGGAGCGTATATCAATGGCACAGGTAGATTTATGGAATATATTGGAATACCTACGGCATTTGGTCAGGGTTTTATAGCATTGATTGTAGTTAGCTTTGCTCTTACTTCCCTTGATTCAGCTACAAGACTCTTGCGATACAATATTGAAGAAATAGCAGATTCGATAGACAGTAAATTCATTTCCTCTATATTAGGAAATCGTTATATTTCTAGTTTACTTGCCTGCTTATCCATTGCTTTTTTTGCTTTTTTGAAAATAGAAGTCAATGGTCAGTACAAGCCTGCAGGACTTGCACTCTGGAAATTATTTGGTACCACAAATCAACTTTTGGCAGGGCTATCACTTTTAATCATCACAATTTATTTATTTCGAAAAAAAGGGAATACGATTGTAACACTCCTTCCAATGAGTTTTGTCTTGGGTGTTACACTTTGGGCTATGGTTGAAAATTTAATTGAATTCATTTCAGGTTCTTCTCCTAATTATCTTTTGGCAGGAGTGGGAGGTCTTTTGTTAGTGTTGGCAGTATGGGTTCTCTTAGAAGGCATATTAGTTTATAAAAAGGAAAAAGCCTCTCTAAGCAAATGAATGTTTACTTCCTAGTGTAAAATGCAATTAAATCATAGAGAAAAATACTTGCAATTTTTAATACAACACACTAAGATTCCAATAGAAAATTAAAGGAGAAACAATGAAAATAGATATAGGCATTTCAGAAGAAAGTAGAACTAAAATTACCGAAGGGCTTTCCATTCTCTTAGCTGATACTTATACACTTTACCAAAAAACTCATGGCTACCATTGGAATGTAACAGGTTCTCAGTTTAATACTCTCCATACAATGTTTATGACACAGTATACTGAGCTATGGAACTCTATAGATCTAATTGCTGAAAGAATTCGTGCTTTAGGATCCTTTGCACCTGCAGGATACGCAGCTTATTCAAAACTTACTACAATAGAAGACGATATCAACGTACCTAACAGTGATACTATGATTGAAAATTTAGTAAAGGGCAATGAAGCAGTTATACGTACTTCAAGAAAAATACTTCCAGAAGTAGAAAAAGGAAATGACCAAGCAACACTTGACTTACTCACCCAAAGAATCAATATTCATGAAAAAACAGCTTGGATGTTGAGATCACTTTTGGAATAACAAAACCATTCCATACAAAATAGGAATAATAAATTTTGTATGGAAATTCTTACCTTTATAAAATCTACATAATCGTAGTTAAGCCACCATCAATTACAATTACCTGACCCGTCATATAGGAAGAAGCATCTGAAGCCAAAAAAATCGCTGCTCCTGCAATATCTTTAGGCTCTCCCATACGTTTCATAGGAATTCCCTTTGACACACTCTCAAATACCTGTGGCTTATCTTTAATCATTTTATTCATATCCGTATCTATAAAACCGGGACATATAGCATTCAATCTAAATTTATTATTAATCCATTCAGCTGCAAGCGATTTGGTCAATTGTATTGCAGCACCTTTTGTTCCAGAATAAATGGAAGATAAAGAGTACCCCACCAGACCTAAGATAGAGGAAATATTGATTATATTTCCTCCAATAAGCTTATGGGACTTGTAGTACGATTGACAAGTTCTAAACATTCCAACAAAATTTGTATCAATAATTTTATAAATGTCTTCTTCTTTAAATGCAGATGCAGGAATGTTCACAGCAATACCTGCATTATTAATTAAGCAATCTAGTTTACCATGGCGGGATTTAATTTCGTCAATAATATTTGTCATACTACCTGCTAATTTTATATCAGCTACCCTACCTTCCATTCCAGTGCCTTTCATCCATTCTATACTCTCCTCTTTGCTACCAGTTCCGTAAACAATTGCCCCCGCTTTCGAAAACTCTTCCGCCATAGACCTTCCAATTCCCCTACTGGCTCCTGTTATAAGTACTGTCCTTCCATTTATATCAAATAATCCCATTATTCTCCCCTACATTTATTATTCTTCACTGAGTCCCAAAAATTTAATAAATTTTTCCCTATTTTGTCTTACATCAGTTGGTATTTTCGTCAATGATACAGTTCCTAGATTCATACATTTTGTATTTCCCTTATCATCAGGAAGAACAAATACTCTATCTCCGGTTGGTTTGATTTCTTGCGATACACTAATATTGCCCTTCTGGTCCATTGCAATCACTTTTACAGATTTATTCCGAACAGTATTCATTGTAAATTCATTTGTAGTAAAATTTTTAACAATAGATCCTTTGTAATCAATCCCAACAACAGCGACTGTATACGGTGGGTTCTTTTCCATCACTTCAATTGAACCCTGAAGGCAGGTTGTATCAAAATTTGGATTTTTAAAACCCCAGATTTGGATATCATCCAAAAGAGATGAAAATCTATTTTTGGGCTCATCACCAGAGAGAGGCTTTTCTTCCATTCCTTTCTCCACCCATGCATCTCTAGTTTCATCTATCTTGAAAACTTTCATTTGCTTACCATCCTTGTTGGGTAGGGAAAATTTAATTCGTGCCCCTTTTTTTAGCACAAGTGGTTTAGAATAATAACTTATACTTAGTCGTATCATTCCGCCAGACTCTAAGATGGAGGTAGCACCTTTGGAATCCGTATATATCTGCTCAATACCAGAAGTTAAAAAATCTAAATCATTGGTATACTCTGTCAATTCTAGTAATACAATATCACCTTTTCGAAAACTCATTGGAAGAGAAATGGAATTGGCAGGAATTGAAATGGTACTACCATACTTACCGCTTATTAGATTATCCGATTGCGGTATGATTTGAAACTCTTGTTTCTCAGGTAAATACATGGTTAAAAATGGAGGGATATAATTTTTTGATGGCTTTGGAAAATTATTTTCAATTTGTTGTGGTTTTCTATCAGCTGAATCAAGGCTCCAAAGTTTCTCAATTCTTTTGGCGTCATACTCATCTACAGAATATATACTCATTGCGGGAATAGATAAAAGAATTAGAAGTGGGAGTGAAATAATTATGGGAAAGAAGGCAATAAAATCTCCTAAAAATTGGTAGGATTTTTTCATTTTTTTACAAATTGTTATCACCATAAAATTTATTTTTCTCCTATATACATATCGGTTGATTTTCTTTTTTGATTAGAACCTTCAAAATTGCAGATCCAACTGCTTTTTTCATAGTAAAAAAATTCACAAGAAAAACCCTGTATAGAGGGGTATACAAAGGTTGGAATTACGGGAAGCAATACACAAAAGGAGGACTAGTAACAGTGCTTTTTTAAACAAACCTCTCACCGAAAACCATATCAAAGAGATAATTCTTGCAGCCAACCATGCTCCATCTCACTTCAATAGCCAACCCTGGGATTTTATACTGGTCACTGATCCAAATTTTAGGAACCAAATAGGAAAAATAGCGGGATTCTCAATGGAAAAATTAATGGAGAGAGGTGATTTCTTTGAACGTTATAGAAAGTACTTTAGATTTTCCAATGAGGAAATCAAATCTTTAAAATCTGGAATTCACATTGATAAAATACCTTTCTTACTCCAGCCCTTTGCAAAATTTTTAATGGGAGAGAATGGAAAATCTATTCTAAACTTTTTTGGAGTTCCCAAAATACTGGGTAAGGATGCTGAAAAAATTGTATCGGGCTCCCCCCTCCTTCTAGGATTTATGCTCAATCGAGAAGAATACAAACCCGGTGAAAAATCGGGGATCTATTCTTTGATCTCTATGGGGGCGGCACTCCAAAATATCTGGCTGACAGCCACCTCTTTGGGGATAGGCTTGCAATTTGTATCCACACCGATGGAAGTCCCAGAGGAATGGAATAAAATTATCTCTCTCCTTCAGGTACCCAACACACACGAACTAATGGCAGTGTATCGCCTGGGTTATACAGATCCATCCATCCAACGAAATACGATAGATTGGGTGAGTGATGAAAGAAAACAATTTGAAGATCTTATTAGCTGGGATTTTTATGGAAATAAGAAATAGAACATAACTTCTATTTCTTATTCTTTGATCAAAATTTCTATCTAACTGCTCCGTTGTTGTACTTTTTTAGGTAAACATAACTTTCACTTACTAAATCTTTGACTATAACTTCATAAGGAATTGGAACCAATCCGTTTTTATGTTTAACTTTTGTGATCCACTTCCATGTTAATTTTTTTGTATCAAACAATCCCATGGTTACCTGTACTTCCCCGGAATCTTCGTACTCTTTTTTATCAGCTGTGACCAGAGCGATTGCAAATGCACCATCCCCAAATGTTTTAGTAATAGTTTCTAATACTTTGGTTAATGTGGGATTGGTTTGCTCTACCGCTGAAACACCATCGGCTGCTGTGATAAATGCATCCATTGCAGGGTATACATTTGGAATTTTATCCAATCCCACTTTTGGAATGATGATTATATTTTCAGCACCCAAATCACTAGCCCAATTTTTTCCAAAGAGTACATCTATCATTGGATTAGAATAGGATGTGTTTGCTGGCTTAATTTTATTACCATCCCACAAGAGCATTGGAAATGCCAATATCTTACTCTTAGATGTATCCACATCTTTTCTGCTGTACACAGAAATTTCCCTATCCGATGCACAGTTTGCAAACAATACAACAAACAACGCCAGTAATAAATTCAAATGAAGCTTCATAAATCTTCTCCTTTTTTTGCAAACACCCCTTAAAAGTTGCGGGATGTTTGTTTTATATATATAGGAAGGGATCTACTTTATTTCATTTTAGGATTTTTTTAATGCAATTCCTAACATTTTTATCCTGAGATTGTCATCTCTGAGACCAGTATATCGGGAACTTTCATTGAACTATAGGAATCGGAATACTCATTGGAAAGATCTTCTATTTTATGTAGTACATCAAAATAATTTCCAGAGAGAGTGATTTTATCGAGTGGACGTATTCTAATTCCATTTTGGTAGAGAAACCCCTGAACTCCTATAGAGATGTCCCCGGAGATGGCAGAGCATCCACTCCCGCCCTCCAAACGTGTGATATAAATACATTCTGGGTACGCTCGGAGAAGTCTAGTAAGCGTGGATTCTCCTTTTTTAACAAAGAGATTTGATACACCCGTGCCAGCTTTTCCAGCATAGGAACGACTGCCATGACCCGTGGGATTGACTTTATCTTTGTATGCGGATTCTAGATTGTAAAGAAAAGTATTTAATTTTCCATTTGAGATCAATTCTAGTTTTTCTGTGGGAACACCCTCCCCATCATAGAGCCTAGATCCTGGCATACCCTCTATATGAGGATCCAAAAGAATACTAAATAATTCGGAGGAGATTTTTTCACCCACTTTTCCTGTAAGTCTGGACTGACCTTTTTGTACTACATCTGCAAAGTAGGGAGATAAGAACATACCAATAATTGAAGGTGATACGCGGTTGCTAAATACAACAGGGTACATGCCTCCCTGGACTGAACTGGCACCCAAGAGTTCAGTGGCACGGGTGACCGCCTCCCCTGCCATAAATTCAGGATTAAATTCTGAAAATGACTTATAGGAATTGGAATAAAAACCCATTTTTTTTTGTTCACCCTGTGATGCAGTTACACCCACATAAGCCGAAGCAGAATTTGACTTTCTATCAAATGCAACTCCCTTGGAATTACGAAAAACGGAAAAACTCTCCGATTTGGAAACTCCAAGATATGGCACATTTTCAACTCTGATATCTTTTAACTTTGCAATTTTTTCTAGTTCCAATCCCAGATGGATCATATTTTCAAAACTTACTTCATTTACACCCGGGTCATAGATCTTTAAATCAAATTCATGTATGGTTTGTTTCTCGGGCAATTCTAACTCCATTGAATCCGTAATTTCTGAATTAGAGATCGCATCTTCGAGTGTTTGGATGAGGGATTGGGAAGAGAGTTTTTCGGTGAATGAAATTCCGGGTCTTCCCTCTCTAAATATTCGAATCCCAATTCCACTACCATAGGATATCTCTGTGTTTTGAACCTTGGATTCAAAAATCTCCAAACCGGTAGATTCAGAGATACCTCCCACTATATCAAAAACCTTCAATCCTTTTTCAACTGCTTTGTCATACAAATAATCTGCTGCGTCGGAAAGTTTCATTATCTACCACCCACTAAAATTTCATCCACTTTGAGAGAAGGTTGTCCTACGGTTACGGGGATTGATCCCGAAGCAGCACCACACATCCCGGCGGCTATTTCCAAATCAGTTCCCACCATGGAAATCATAGGGAGAATTTCATGACCCTTTCCAATCAATGTAGCTCCTCGAACGGGAACAGTTATTTTTCCAGATTTGATGATGTATCCTTCTTCCACTGCAAAGTTAAATTCTCCCGTGGCAGGATTGACAGAACCTCCTCCCATTTTTAGAGCATAGAGACCATCTTCCACTGTGGAAATCATAGCTTCCAGGGAATCTTTGCCCGCAGCGATGTATGTATTTCTCATTCGTGATACAGGAGCATATACATAGGATTCTCTTCTAGCGCTACCCGTGAGGGGAACGCCCACTTCAGAAGCTCCAATTCTATCGGAAAGATAATTTTTTAAGATTCCATTTTCAATCAAAACTGTTTTTTGTGGGGGTGTACCTTCATCATCCACATTGATAGATCCCCATGAGTTGGGAATTGTGCCATCGTCAATGGCTGTAAGACAGCTCTGGGCAATGTTCTTTCCCATCTTGTCGGTAAAGGGGGATGATTTCTTACGAATTGCTTCTGTCTCTAATGGGTGCCCACATGCCTCATGAAAGATAACTCCGCCAAATCCATTTCCCATGATCACGGGCATTTTTTTCCCCTTGATATACCCCGCATCCAGCATTCGGAGTGCCCTTTCCCCTGCACTCCTGCCCAAATCCTCGGTGTTGAGAGACTCAAAAAATTCAAAGCCGCGACCAGCCCCAGGAGTTTCGGTTCCCGTAAATATTTCTTTTCCATCGGATGCTGTCACACTGAGGGTGAATCGGGAATGAACCCGATGATCTGTGAGGTACAAACCCTCGCTATTGATGATCTGGATATCGGAGACAGAGTCAAATGCCCTTGCGTTTACCTGGACTATTTTTGAACTGAGTGCCCGTGCAGACTGGTCTGCCTGTTTGAGAAGGGGAAGTTTTTTTGATTGGCTGATTGTTCGGGGATCCAACGCTATCATTTGACCATTGACTTTCTGGCTCCTGTCGGGTAGGACAAATGCGCCATTCCCAATTGAACTAGGACGTGTCTTTGAAAGCTTCTGGATGAGTCCTATGAGATATTCAATCTCTTCGTTGCTGGTGCTGGCATAGAGGACATCCGTTCCATAGATAAGACGGATTCCTATTCCAAAATCGGTTCCGGCTGTTGCTGTCTCTACTTTTTTGTCGGAAAATGCAATCGAGGAATGCCTGGTCTCCTCCACAAAAATTTCTGTAAAATCTGCCCCACACTCTCTACCTGCCTCTAAAATCCGTGCTGCTTTCAATGTGTCCACACTTGCCTCCGCCCTTATTAGACAGATTCTAATATTCTAATTGGAAATCAATTGAGTTTTTTGAGAGTAACGGGATGATGCTTTCTTTTGACAGAAATTCCCACCCAGCTCATAGTATTGGGTGTGGAATCATAAATGATAAAATTTTAAATTATAATATTTTATAGTGTTTTATTTAGTTTAAAATTAAAGATTTGGGTTGTTCCCACCTGAGGTCCATTCAAATGCTGATATACAGGAACTCCACCTTCGAGGGCGATATTAATATCACTCCATAAATTTATATTAATCCCGATTAAACCATCATATCTTATTCCACCCTGTCTTGCAGGATCATTTTGAGGATCCATTCTATAATCGAGTTTGGGATCACTCCCAGAAATATTTTCCCACTTTTGGGCAGATCCTCTTACATATAATGAAAAATTGTGTGCTACATTTCTTCCAATCCAAATCGAAGAAATATAAATATTCCCAAATTTGTAACCATTATCATTTTTCGCACTTCTAAATGTTCCCTGAACAAAGCTTCCAAATGTCCAGGCACCGACCAAATAGCTATAGGAAATAGAAGGTATTGCACTATATGTCCCACTTCCCGTTTGCATATTATAGGGTGATCTGGTCTTTCCCATGAGTGGCATATAGTTTTCTAAATCTATACTACCAGTAGGCAATGATACACCAAATTGAAAGGCTAAATTATTTTTTCCTTCCAGAATTTTATATGATCCTGTAACAGAAATATCTCCTACCCCAGATGTCTTCATAAAACTTGTTTCATAATTGGATGAAAACATTCTCATTGTACTACTTAAATAAGGAAGCATAAACATTATATTAAATTTCTCTGTAGCCTGGTACATCAAACTCGCCATATTCATTTGCATAAACATTGCCTCCGGTGCTGACATATATTTATAGGAATTATATCTTAAAACTGGTATTACCTGAGTGGGAGTGAGGGCATATGAAGAAGCAGTTGTATGGGAAGCATGATCCGAAGTACCTGTTACAACTGTTGTATTGTATTGATTTACAAGTAATAATTGCAATGGATCGACCCGATTTTTTCCCATCATAACTTGATTCATATTCATATTCATAGATTGCAAATCTACCATCCATTTACCTACAGTCATAGAATGGGGTATCATGAGCCCTGCGGGAATTATACCTTTGTGAGTATGATCACTACTCTCCTCATGATTGTGTGAATTTTTAGAATCATTTTGCATTTCTTTCTTTATCTCCTGACTGTAAATTGGAGAAAGAAGTAGCATAATAAAGACAATAAATATAAATTGTAGTACTTTTTTATAAATGTATTTCACTATAAACCTTTTTAAATGACTAATTATTTTACTAACTATAAATTATAGTATGGATACAGACAATACCTGCATCCATACTTTTTAATTAATGAGCGTGTGTTCCTAGGTGTCCAATGGAAACTGAATTAATTCCAGAGGGTGCTCCTCCGAGAGAAATTGTTTTTGAAATATTTCCATTTGCGTCCAGTACATACAAATTCCCATCTACATCACTAGGAATATATATATTCATAAGAGCTGAACCATGAGTAATCCCTACCGTTCCCCTATGATTTTTTTGGGTTGCACCAATAGTTACTTCTTTTAAGACCTTTAGACTCGTAGGATCCGTTGTATCTATTACTTCCAGCTTATCTTTATAGAGAGGTATTTTTCCATAACCTAGTGAAGTAGCCACAAATACTCTATTACCAGCAGGGCTGATGAAGAAATTATCTGGTGATACATCTGGTAAATCCAAAGAACTTACAGTTTTATCACTCAAACGAACTGTTATAATTTTACCTGTAATTGCCCCTGCTGTTCCTGTAGTAGCTGTTCCTGTCACAGAGCCTTTCGTCACAAAATATTTTCCATCTTCGCTTACATAGGCTGTTCCTGATTTTGTGGTATTGATGATAGTTTGACTATAGCTAGTGGGATCTATTTCTAACACTGTACCTTGAGTTTGGTTAGAGTTGTAGATTTTTTTAGTCACACTAGAATAAGCCAACCCATGTGGACCAGCAACTACTCCATTTACTGCCGCTAAAGTAATTGTGCTCAAAAGAGTCAGGTAGGTAGCAGAAGTGGGATCATTGTCAATCACTTTAATAGTATTACCCGTGATACTACTTATAAATGCTCTATTAGGACTTGTGCTAAAAGCCATCTTATGGTGACCCTGATCAAGACAAATATTTTTTAAAGCAGTTGCGGGATTAACATTTCCTGAAGCATCTTTGATAATCGTTACACTTGAATCGAACGTACAACCTGTTGTAGTAGTTGTGCCTCCGTCATTTAAAACCCATACAGTATTGGTGTCTGAATGTGTATACATGTGAACTGGATTTTTTCCCTGAGCTGTGACTGTTTGTATTAAACTTGGAGTAGAAGTTGATGTAATACTAGCATCAATAACTGCTATATCACCTGTGGAGCTAAAACCTATATAGCAATGGTAGTTTGCAGTACAGGCTACTTCTCCAGGATTTACTGAAAAAGGGATACTCCCTGAGTACGTACTGTCTGACATATTTGTATGTTTTACAATATCTAATTTTCCGGTATTGGAAATAAAAACATAACCAGCAGAGCCCATTCCATAAGCGAGACTCATCATCATCATACTTTTGTTTTTCTCATTTGCAGAATCTGTGGATAAAGTGCAAAAAGAGAAAGATAACATTATAATAAAAGCGTATAACTTATTCATATACATCTCCAATGTAATATATTAATAATATTTTTTGGAAAAAATCTTTTTGATTTATAATTAGTCCGGAACAATCAAATAGAATGCCACGAAATCCAATATATAATCTAAAGTTTTTTATATTTTGTGTTTTTATAATGATTTAGTAATAATATAAATTATAACTAAACATATAAGAATTTTGTCCTAAGTAAATTAGGAATTTAAGATGGGAGGTCTAAAAATTTTAGAGGGATATTCAGGAGAGTGTGAAGATATAAAGACAGTGATTTCCTTCAATTCATTGAAGAGAGGATCTATCATTAGATTGGTGGAGACAACGTACTGCAAGACTCCATAAAAAGCAAAAGCCACTTTTTGTACGTCAGACTTTTTGCAAACACACCTATGGGGTGTAGAATGAGAATTGTGACAATCTTTTTTATCAATCGAAGCAGAGTGGGATGCTTCATGCTTTTCTGCCGTTGAACTGTGGTTACATTTACAAATGATTGAATTGGCAAAATACCCTGAGAAACAGAGATTTTGAAAGAATAGACTTAAAAATAAAGTTATTATGCCCAGAATTGATCCGATTTTCAAAACCATTGAGAACAGTATTATATTTGTGAAGAAGTTGTAAATATATTTTTCCTATCAAAATTTATTTTAAGCAGTGGGGTAAGATTAGAAAAAAAGAGAAATACATCATTCTATTCTGTCCGAAATATAAGTTATTGTTAGGTAGCCTAAAAAAATTACTTTCTAAAAAACTACCATTCTATAGAATATAAATAGAGCCAATGAAAACTATATATAATCAAATTCTACTCTTTACTATTTTATCTTCACTTTATTTTTGTTCCAAGTCAAATGATTCAAAATCAGAACTACAAGAAAAACAAATCCTATTTGGAGTATTAAGTACTACAAATTCTAGTAGTTCAACTACTAGTTCTGGTTGTCCCAAACCAAGTATCACTTGTTCTGGAAGTAATAATATAACTACTTTCACAAATCTCAAATCAATACTAAGTACTACTTATGATACTAAGGGAGACTGTGCTAGATCAGGATGTCACAATGGATCAGCCCAATTTGATTTAACCTCATACTCTACCACAGTAAATTTCGTAAGAGCGGGTGTTCCCGAGTGCAGTAATTTATTTTTAAAAGTTTATTCAGGCTCTATGCTGACCTATTCCAATTCTACAATTCATGAGGCTATCTACTGTTGGATTTTAAATGGAGCTAAAGAGTAGGTTAGCCATCCAAATCCTTTAGAAATGGATACTCATTCAGGTACAGCGGAAATTTTTTGCCTATTGCTGCAATACTCTTTATAAATATTAAAAAATGATTTACAATGCTTTTAAATAGTCCTTAATTGAGGTAGTTACTTATGAAAGAGTCAATTGAATCACAAAATAATTTAATTTGGTTTTTAAAACACTATTTCCGTTACAATATTATAGGGTTAGAAAAATTAAAACCATTCTATGTAGAAAAAAAACCTTTTTTGCTAGTGGGTAACCACAGTATTAATTTTATAGATCCCCTTCTCTTAATACACTCCTGCTATGATTCGTACCACTTGGCACCACATCCTATAGGATATACTAAATTTTTTTCTGAAAATCCTATTTTAAATTCTTTTTCAGAACTCTATAATATAATAAATTTTAAGGACTACAAAAGAGCTAGTAGTACGATAAAAAATAATATTCCTATTCTCGTTTATCCAGGTGGATTAGAGGAAGGTCTGCTTAGAAATTTTAAGGAAGAACCCTATAAACTTAAATGGGAAAGGAACAGTGCAATTTCTAGGTTTATAAATAAATTTGATCTTCCGGTATTTTTTATAGCATCCATAGGAACGGATGAACTTGTAACACAAAGTAATACAGTAAAAATGCCATCTATTACTCGAAAAATACTCCGTATGGCAGATGATGTTTTTGATCAGGCACTTCAAATGTGGACTGTAGCAATTCATCCTCCTATAAAAATAACTCACATCATTACAGATCCAATTTATCCGAATGAATTTATTGAAAAAACGATTAATAAACTTAACTCAGATAGATCCACTAAAAACTTACAGACCATTTGCCAAAATCGACTCGATACATTTATTGCAGAAAGAGAAATTTACCAGGATGAGATTGGAGTATTCATAAATAAATTCATCCAAGAGGGAAAAAATTTAGGACTTTGAGAAAATATACCTATACCCGTATAAGTATATTTTCTTGACTTTTAGGAAGGATTTTTTAGACTGGGTAAAAAATCAAGTTAGATCATTTGCTTTCATGAATCTAAAAAAGCCATTTGGTCTGACTATTTAGAAAATTACCAATAAATTAAAGGGGTTCATCCAAAGAGGGGCGCATTATGGGAAAAAAAATAATAATTATTGGGGGAGTAGCAGCAGGTGCAACTGCTGCCGCCAAGATAAGAAGATTATCAGAATCTGCAGAAATCACTCTTATCGAGAGAGGACCATATGTTTCCTACGCCAATTGTGGATTACCATACTTCATATCCGGTGATATAACAAATCGCTCCAAACTTTTACTCCAAACCCCGGAGGGATTTTTAAAGAGATACAATGTAAACGTTTTAATTGAAACAGAAGCATTGGAAATCAATCGAAAAGATAAAAAAATTAAAATCAGAAATAAAAATGGAGAAGCATTTTTAGAGTATGACAAATTAATTCTTTCCCAGGGAGGAAATCCAATTTTTCCGAATATGCCCGGATCTACCTCAGAACATGTTTTTAAGCTTTGGACTGTTCCTGATATGGATAGAATTCATTCATTTATTGAAGATCATAAGCCCAAAACAGCTGTGGTGGTTGGAGGAGGATTTATTGGATTAGAAATGGCAGAGGCATTTCACGCAAGACATATGAAAACAACCATAGTTGAAATGGCACCTCACGTTATGTCTACTATGGATCCAGAATTTGGAAAATTGATAGAACAAAAGCTCGTTGAAAATGATATGGGAGTGATCACGGGTGTGGGGGTAAAAGGAGTTTTAGAGAGCACTAATGAAGTAGAACTGAGTGATGGTCGAAAAATTCCTGCAGATCTAGTATTATTTTCAGTGGGGGTAAAACCTGAGCTCTCTCTCGCAAAAGATTCTGGATTGGAAATTGGTAACACAGGAGGACTTTTGGTAAATAAATTTCTCCAAACATCAGATCCATTTATCTATGCTGCTGGTGATATTTTGGAAATCACAAATAAAATTTCAGATAAAAAAGTTAGGATTCCCCTGGCTGGACCTGCAAATAGACAGGGGAGAATTGTAGCAGATAATGTAGTACATAATAATACTACTCCATACAATGGTGCACTTGGAACGAGTGTTGTCAAGATATTAGATGCCACTGCGGCAATTACGGGTATTACTGAAAAATTAGCAAGGGATTTGGGATTTGATGTGGACATAGTTTATATCCACAAAGAACACCATGCCTCGTACTATCCAGGTGCACAAATGATCCACATGAAGTTAATTTTTGATAAAAAAAATTCAAAAATATTAGGAGCACAAGCATTCGGTAGAAATGGAGTGGATAAGAGAATTGATGTGATAGCAGTTGCAATACATGCAAATTTAAAAGTAGAAGATCTTACAGAGCTGGATTTAGCCTATGCCCCACCCTACTCCAGTGCAAACGATCCTATTAATATGATAGCTTTTGTGGCACAAAATTCACTTACAGGATTTAGTCCTACTATCACACCTAAAGAAGCTATCGAAAAAATAAAACTTGGAGATGCTATCTTAATTGACGTGAGAACACCGGATGAATTTAAAAAAGGTCATGTAAAATCATCTCTCAACATACCCGTAGATGACTTACGCTCTAGGCTAAAAGAATTAGATTCAGAAAAGGAATACTTTGTAACATGTCGAGTTGGGTACAGAGGACACTTAGCAAATAGAATATTAATCGAAAATAACTTCAAGAAAGTAAAAAATATAACCGGTGGGTACCTTTCTATCCAATTAGAAGGTGGATACGTAGAGGAGTTTTAAAAAGATTTTCTACCCCCCAATGGTACTACAATTACTGTATAACAGGTTTCATCTAAACCTGTTACACATTGGATATAAAGCTGGACGGGAATATTTTCCCCTGTGATTAATAGAATTTTTTTTGATGTACTTATAGCACCAATTTCTCCAAGTAAATCTTGCTTTTCTCTTTCAGTGAGCGGCTCTGGAAAAATTTGAGAAATCTGCTTTCCAATCAAATAATCAATTGTAAAATCAGTTAGAGTTAAGAATTGATCGGATGCAAAGACAATCCTATAGTCCTGATTCAGAATAAGTAAATTAAAATTTAGAGCCTTAAAAGAATCAATGAGTGCTCTAATATCTGAATTGATTTCAGAAAGGATGGCAGAATCTACCTTTTCTTCTTCCCACTCTGCGGCTTCTATTATATCCATTTTTGTTTTTTCAAACACAATAGGTTTTTTGTGCTGGGAACCATTTCTAAAAAATGATGAAAACTTTTTAAAAAAATTACTCATTTATCCCCCAGCAGACTCATAGGCATCCTGACCAATTTTCCATATATAAAGGGAAAACATATATAAAACCACACCCACTGGAAAAGTAGAATAAATAAATATTGGATGGAACATATCGCCTGTAGATTTATTTAAAAAAAAGTGAGCTGGATAAAAATTGATAAAACCTAAGGGAATTAGAAAAGTTAATAAGAACTTTACACCTCCTGAATATATATTCAAAGGATATAATAAAAATTCCCTAGAAGAGTAAACAAAGAGATGCACCAATGAATTATTATTTATAGCCCAAAAAGCAATCGCTGCAATGATAATTCGAATACCAGCGAGAATTAAGCTTCCACCAAGTACTACAAGTATGAACATTGAAATATTTATAAATCCCCAATGTATTTCTAAAAATGAATTTGCAACTATAAATGAACCTACACCCAAAATAATATGTGCAACACCTGTGATCTCAAAGCCATTCATAATTACATGAATAAGAGGTGAAAGAGGACGGACCAAAATTCTATCATAATTTCCGTCTCGGACCTGAGTGCTAAAATCTACCAGTCCACTGTATAAACTTGCAACCAGTCCCTGTGAGAGAATTAATAAGCTATACAAAAAAGCCATCTCTCCCATTGACCACCCACCTATAGATTTAAACTTCTGTACTACTACTCCAATAGTAAGTAATTGAGCCATATAAAATAAGATCAGAACAAAGAAAAATATCAAAAAGCTACCACGATATTCCATTCTAGATTTTACTGCTGCAGTAGCCAATCTAAGATATATATAAAGCTTATCTGAAAATAATAATTTATTATCCACCTGCAAACTCCATTTTTTTTATTCCTGAATTGTAAATTAATAATGCTAAAGAACCCACACAAAATGTTTGAATGAGATAACGGATCAATAATTCATTGTACGAAAATGACAATGGCGTACCCAATAATAGTGCAGTTGGATAATAATAAAGATATGGATACGGAGTCCAGCTAATCATTCCAATAAGTGATTCAGGAAACATAGTAATTGGTATCACAGCTCCTGACAACAATGTAATTAATGCACTATTTAAGATATAAAAACTAAAAACTTCGGTAAAATAAAAAGCAAGCGAAGAAATTAAAAAACCAAATGATAAAAAAAGTAAAAAAGAAAAAAGATATGCAGGAAGAAATTGTAGTATTTTATATATGTTTACATCAAGATTTACTCCAAAGAAGAAAATGGAAAAAAGTAGCAAAGGTATAGCTCTTGCAAAAAGTTGAAATACACTTACGCCTAGACTATCAGAAATATACATTATAGGAATACTATATGGCTTTAAAATATCATAAGCAATATCACCATTTTTTATCTTATTAATTAAAAGGTATTCGTTTCTTCCGTAAGAAACTTTAATAAGAGTGGAAAGTATTGCATAATTTACTAAAGCATCTCCTGTCCATGCACCTAACGCCCCAGGACTCTCTAATGCTACAGTTCTCCATACACTTGTAAAAATAAATATATATAAAAAAGCATTTGCAAGTCCAGTATAGTACTCTAGCTTATATGCAATGGATCTCTGAAATGCCTTTGAGATAAATTTAATATGAGTTTCAAAAAAATGTGTCATATATCATTCCTACCTTCATACATTTTCTTAATTGCTTCCCCTAACTCAGGTTTTTCTCTATTGATTTCTTGGATTAGATAATTATTTTTTTGGAAAATTTCAATTAATTTTGAAAGGGGTTCCTCATCAGGAATTCTCAATACATACTGAAATTCTGAAAGTTTTTGGGTTATAATATAAGGCTTGGGTAAAACTAAATTTTTAATAGGCTCCTGAAAATGAACACTCACCAAAGACTCGTTTCCAACCAATTTATTAAAATTAGCAATTCCCCCATCATAACCAATTTTTCCCCTATCTATAATAATTATACGTCTAGCTAAAAATTCAATATCCTGTATGTCGTGGGTTGTTAGTATAATTGTAACTTTGTCATTTTCATTTATACTTCGAATAAATGATCTAACTTTTTCTTTGACCAATAAATCTAATCCTATTGTGGGTTCGTCTAAAAATAAAACTTTTGGAGAATGGAGTAAGCTTGCAGCAAGATCTGCTTTCATCCTCTGTCCCAGAGATAATTTGCGGGCTTGTTGCTTCATAAATTCATGAATCCCTAACAAATCAGAAAAAAATTCTATTTTTTTATCATATATTTTTTTATCAATTTTATATATAGAGCGCAATAGATCTAACGATTCTTCCACTGGAAGATCCATCCATAATTGAGATCTCTGACCAAATACCACTCCAATTTGAAAAGCATTTTTGGATCTTTCATATGATGGGTCAATTCCGTTTACTAAAATTTGCCCTGCACTGGGTTTTAGGATTCCAGTAAGCATTTTAATGGTGGTAGACTTACCTGCTCCATTTTGTCCAATGTAACCCACCAACTCACCTGGCTGTATCTGAAAAGAAATATCATCTACAGCCTTGATTGTATCTTCCTCGCTATGAATGAGAGATTTTAATGAACCAAGAAAACCACTTTTTCTTTTTTTTATAATAAAATATTTACTTAGATTTTTTACTTCTATCATTCTTTCTCCATAAAAGGGTTCAATTTTATATATCGTCCTCGAGTATATCCAGTGTGGTGAAGCCCAAAAGAAAATCAACTAACTCAGAAAAATTAATACCAATCCGAAATCCGTAGTACATACTAAAAAATATTTCTACTTGGTATTTGTACTCACTTGGATAACCATTTGGTTTTTTAGACTCAACTGGTATGTAAGCCAATAGAGCAGGATTAGTATTTTTCTTTAATAATGATTCTACTATAATTTTTTTAGATTTTTCTTTATTTCTCTTTTGTCTTTCTTTGGGAGGATCTGAGAAAATTTTTAAATACTTTACATTATAACTTTTTAAATTATCCCTATCCAATTCGGTTTGAATCACAGTATCTTCTTTTATTGGATCACCATTTTCAGACAACTTAGGATTCCCAGAAAAAAATGTTTCTCCTCCTAAAAATCCAAATACCAATTGTTGGGATGTATATTTTGAAAAATTTCCCCCACGTAGTCCATACCCTTCTCCTTTATCTAGTTTTCCTGGAGCAGTTTCACCGCCCTGGAAATAAAATCCAATAGGGACTACACTTATTCTCAAACCCAATCCATACCCGGGCTTTTCCAACCCCAAGGTTACAACATCTTGAAGATCTTTTTTTCTATATTGTAAATACGTACTACAATTTTGAAATATAAAAATAATAAGTACAAAAAGTAAATATGAAAAGAATCTTTTAAAAATTATTTTCATCCAATTTAAAAATAAAAATGTACTACATTTTTTAAAATTTAATATATAATAAAAGGTTTTTCTCATTGCATCTAATATAAATACTTATGTGTTAAGTTTGCCTCTTCAATACCTTTTTTTCTTAGCAGACAACTATCACATTCACCACATGGTTTACTTCCCTTTGGATCATAACACGAATGGGTGAGATTTATGGGAACTTTTAACTTTTCACCTAATTCAATGATTTCTTTTTTGGAGAGATTTAATAATGGTGTAGTAATTTTAATTTCACCGGTATCTGTACCACGTATTCCAAGATTTATAGTAGTTTGAAATGATTGAATAAATTTTGGTCTACAATCAGGATAACCAGAGTAATCTAAAGCATTTACACCAATAAAAATATTACCAATATTTCTACTTTCAGCAAAGGAAACAGCATAGGATAAAAATAATATATTTCTACCAGGAACGTAAGTATTAGGTAGCTTTTTCTTTTGAAGAGATTTTTTGGGTACTGATATACTTTGATCTGTAAGAGAACTACCAAGAAAGATATTTGAATTTATTTTTATAATGGAGTGCTTAACACCCATTATTTTTGCAATTTTTTTTGCACGACTCAGTTCAATTTTATGCCGTTGGCCATAATCAAATGAAATCGCTTCTACTGATTTGTACTTGGTCAAAGCCAAATATAAACAAACTGTAGAATCTAAACCGCCAGATAAGATAATAAGTGCTTTATTTGATGCTAAGTCTTTTGGCATCTCTAGGTGATACATCCTTTAGCAATTTTAAAAATTCATCAGCTTCTTGGAATTTATTCAGTTTACGATTGATCCGAATTGCCAGTTTTAGACCATGCTTGTCGCCCGGCTTGTCTCCTAAAAAGTCTGTGACCTGTTTTTCTGCTATTTCAAAGTTTTTCAAATGATAATTGAGTGTTGCCATTTGAAAATTTAATCCATAAAATGTAGGTATTAGTTCCCTTGCAAAGGTGAGAGATTTCTGAGCATCTTCGAAACGTCTATCTTTCATGAGCCTAACTCCATCATTAAACACATTAGCAAATGTAGACCATCTGGGATCTAATTCAATTCCAACAATAGATATATCATCCCGAACTGGTGCCCCTCTCATGAAATCTTTTAGATTTTCTGAAATTGACTCTACAGTTTCTTTCAATGAAACAGTTTTATGAAGTTTAACTAATTCTAACAATCGATCCAGACCGAATTGCTCACCAGCTAGATTTTTATGTTCTATAACTCCATCAGTATAAAGTATAATTCTATCACCACTGCTCAATTTAGTAGTACCATTTTCATAAAACTCATTAGCTTCTAGCATTGAACCAATAAACATCCCATTTGTATCAAGTAGCTCACATGTCCCTTTTTTATAGGCATACTTTATAGCATTTGGATGCCCTCCACTTCCAAAAATCACACGATTTCTTTGGTCAATCTTTAACAAAAAACAAGTTAGATAATCACTTGTTTCAACTCTATTTACTATGATTTCATTTACTTGCCTAAAGATTTCATCTGGATTTAAAGACTCATGTACCACATTTGAAAATGCTTGTTTTGCAAGCATGGTAATAAGTGCAGCTGGAACACCATGTCCGGAAACATCAGCTAGTAGTACAAAAACATGGCCGGAGAGTCTGAATATATCGTAATAATCTCCAGACACCTTACCCATTGGTTGATAGTAAGCTGCAAAGTTAATTCCATTCCAGGGAGATAAATTTGTAGGGATAATTCCTTTTTGTATGTCAGCAGCAAAATCTAATTCCGTTTCCATGATGAACTCTTTATCACGGATTTTTTCCATTGCTATGTTCAAATCTTTTGTTCTACTTTGAACTTTTTCTTCTAGATGCTGTTGGTATTCGAGCAATTTCTTTGATGCATTGTTGATTCCAAGTGTTACATTTATAAATTCTTTATCTAATGACCTAGAATGAATTAATCCTAAACCACCTCGAATCAAATCATGTGATGCAAATTCAATTTGCTTTAATGAATCATAAATCAACTTGAAGATTGTATTCGCCAAGAGAACTGAGACTAATATACTTATTACAAAGAAATTAATAATTTGCTCAAGGTCATTCCTATTGAAGTACGTCAATACATTTGATAAGAAAAGATTCACTGTGAAAAGAAGTAAGAAAAAAAACATTTTCATTCGAACTGTTGCTGTTGCACGATCTACATAGGGAATTTTTTTCTTTGCCATTATTTCTTTGCACATTTCTCTCATTTTACCCGTCAAGGATTCAGATAAAACATAAGCAAACGTAAATGCTAAAAAGACTATGATTACAACAATTACACAAATCGAAATTATGACAGACTTATTAATACCTTCCGTATAGATTGATACACCTAAGACCAAAACGGAAGCTGTCCCTATCCACCCCACCAAATTTAAAGCATTAAAAAGAGGGTAATACATTAAAGATCTGGAAAGTATCTTATAATCCGTATCTGGTAAATCTTGTTTGATATTTATATCAGGATATGTAATTATCATCCGATTAATATTTTTTATATGTTTAAAAAAACCGGGCACTTTAAGTTTATACAACATGCCATTTTGTATTGCAACAATTACCCAATAAAAAATAATCAAATTTTTTAGAAATCCCATAAATTGTTGAGATACAATTAGATTGACTGCATCAAAGTAGTACAATGTAAAAAATGATGCAACAACACCGGCTATACCTGCTGAGAATATTGATACTGCAAATATATAGGAGGTAAACCTAGCAATTGTTCTAAATAAAAAATCAAAGATTAGATAGGGAATATTATAAATTTGGAATTTGTTTTTTGAATGATTCATTTTTTGGAAGGTTTCGTTTGTGGTAATTCTCATTACCACCTGTGTCCATAACCCTTGCAAGTATTTATTTTAAGCTTGCAAATCCTACTATTTTCGATACGATTGTAAGGGTTATTTATAGGGGTGTGCATGGCTGATACAGTTTTACTTTTTCATTCTTACTTTCGATGGTTAGTCTTATTTCTTTTTTTAGATTCATCATTATTTTTAATTATTTCCTTAAAAAACAAAAATTTTTCTAAAATTTTCAAATTATTACATAAAATTACCTCAATTGCCATGAGTATTCAATTTCTCATAGGAATTCTTCTCTATTCCATAAGTCCTGTAGTTGCATCTGCCCTCGAGAATATGGGAAAGGCAATGAAAGATAAAGAGCTAAGGTTTTTCAGTGTAGAACACACTCTCACTATGATATTAGCTTTAGGCTTATTCCATGCATCAAATGCTAAAATTAAAAAAGATGAGATTCCTTTTGAAAATAAATACAAGTTCATAGTTTCATCCTATGTAATTTTAATTGTCTTTTTTTCAATTGGGATTCCCTGGTTTAGACCATTCCTTAGATGATTCACTTCACCGGATTATTTTTTATTTGGTTTCTTCTTATAGGCAGGCTTTCAAGTGAACCAATTTATTTAAAAGATATAACTGATAATCGTGAATATATTAAAAATGTATATTACTTAGAAGATCCAAAAAATAGTTTCTTAATTAGTGATATTTTAGAGGATTCTAATTTTACTTTTAAAAAAATTGATAAAAATTTTATAAACTTTTATATTACTAAATCTTCTTATTGGTTAAAATTAGAAATTGAAAATAATTCAAACTCATCAGATTGGTGGATTGAAGTAGCCAATGGAAATATAGATGACATACGCTTTTATTTTTATACAGATGCATGGTCTGAAATTAGGGGAGGAGATGAGCAGGTAGATAAAAATTTACCTGAAGATACAAATTTTCAAATTTTTCCACTTCATTTAAATGTTTTTGAAAAAAAAATATACTACATAAAAGTAAGTGGCCATGAAATGATAGAATTACCACTTACTATTTCAAGTGGAAAAGATATAAAAAGTAATATAAGTTTAAGATATTATATATTAGGTTTATATATAGGATCTATGATTGCATTTTTTATTTATAATTTTATTTTATTCATTTCATTAAAAGAAAAGGTTTTTGGATACTACTCTCTTTATATTTTATCGGGATTGGCTGTTTTTACCTATGTAAATGGTAGCTTTCCGAATTTTGGAATTTTTAAATTTTTCCTACTACACCCAAATCTACTTATAATCTTTTCTTCGATATGTAGCATAGTCTTTACAATGGAATTTTTAAAAACTAAACTAAATACTCCCCTTATGCATTCAATTTTAAAACTTTTTATTTATTTGTTTATTTCATTGATTCCAATGGTATTATTGGTTGATAAACACTTCAGTTCTATCTTTGTATATATAGTAAGTATTTTTATTGTAGGAGTTTTTATTTTTACCGGCTTTTTGTCTAATTCGAATAATGATGGAAAAAGAAATAAATTGTATATTATATCATGGCTACTTTTCTATTTTGGAATAATCATTCAAATTTTACACAGCTCAGGTATAGTAATTTCTAATATAGTAACTATTTATACAATACCTTTTGGAAATACCATTTCTGTTATATTGATTTCAATATCCCTTGGAGAAAAAATTCAAGGTTATCAAACCAGAGAAATAGAAGCCAATTTGTTATCAGAAAAAACAATCTCAGAAAGTAAGAAATTTTTGGATGAGCATACATCCAATTTAGAAGTCAAAATCACTGAAAGAACAAATTCAATTTACACCCAAAAATTAATATTAGAAGAAAAAAATAAAAATCTAGAAAAAGAGATCAATATGGCGGGCAAGCTTCAGTCATCTCTAATGCCACATAAAGATAAAACATTTAAAAATCTCAGATATGATTATCTTTATAAACCTATGATGGGTGTAGGTGGAGATTTTATTGACATACGGGAAGGTAAAAAAAATACACATATTGGTGTTTTTATCTGTGATATTTCCGGTCATGGAATTGTAGCCTCATTGATTGCTTCTATGGTTAAAATATCTTTGCAATATTGGGAAAATACTCTTACAAAACCTGCATCTGTATCAGAACTAGTTTTAAAAAATCTATCGGGAACACTTGATAGAAACTTTCTAACTGCAATCATTGGATTTATGAATACAAGAACTGGGGAATTCAAATTTGCAAATGCGGGACATCCACCTTTAGCTTTTTTACCAAAAAATAAAGATTCTGTACTACTAAATGCCCGAGGAAAAATGATTGTAGAAATCATGAAACCTAATTGTGAAGAAAAATCAATTCATCTAGAAGATGGTGATAAAATTGTTCTATATACAGATGGTATCACTGAAACTAGATCATTAGAAGGAGAGATGATAGGAGAAGAAGTATTTTTAAAATTTCTTGATAGTATAAAATCTAAAACACCGGAGGAGATTGTGAAACTTGTTTCAAAATACCTAGACACATATTCATCCAATACTCCAATGGAAGATGATTGCACAATGTTGGTATTTGAGTTTTATCGCGAAAAAGATTAAAAAAATGAAAATTATAATTATATTATTTTTTCAATTTAGTATGTTATTTTCAACTGATACTCCTATAGTTGAGCCCACAAATCCTATAACTCCCACTCCTCCTAGTATCCCAGACCAGCCCAAAAAAGAAAAAAAAGGGAAGAAACAAATAGATATTCTCTTAAAATTATGTGATGGCAGAGAAGTAAGTGGAAGAATAGAGTATAACAAAGAAGATTTAGTTTTCCAACATGAAAAGGAAGGCATTAAATATACAAAAAAAATACAAATGCAAAGTATTAAACAAATTTATATTTTAAACTATATATCCAAACAAGTAAAAAAAACAAAAGATGGAACCGCATTTCAATTTGATCCTGGTGAACTTGAAATCACTTTAAAAGATAATGATATCTTTAAAATTTCCAATCTCAATACTTCAGAGTTTCAAAAGATGGAATTACAAAATTCCAATGGTTCCACCACCCTCTATTCATATTGGATCGATCTACTTTTCGAATCAGGAAAATGGTACTCCAAACTTCCACCTATAAAAGGAAATCAGAGAGTGGATTGCCATCCTGATGTCATTAGAATGATACGATTTGAATCAATTTCAGAGTAATTTCTTAAGAGAATTTAGAAAAATTTGGATTTCTTCTTCTGAGTTTACCGTTGTGTTCAAAATATGCTGCGGCTGTTTTTCTCTATCAAACCAAAATCCACCCGTCACAAGACCAACTTCTTCAGCAGCAGCTAAATAAAAAACGGTATCCGCAGCCTGTCTTGGATTTCTCAAAATTAATTTTGTAAACTCATAAAACATGGGAAGACTCTCCCGAACAGCATCCGTATCTGCCCATCCGGGGTGCATAGAATAAGAATGAATTCCTTTTGCCTGAAGGCTTTCCGCCCAATAGTCTGAAAGTATCACAAGTCCTCTTTTAGCTCTTGCATATGCTATGGCACCATTGTAATCATTTTCACTCATAGGATCATCCGTATCAACCTTTTGGGTGTACATCCCTCCACTAGATACATTTATGATCCGAGGAGATTTACTTTTTTCTAAAATAGGCAATAATTTTTCAGTTAAAACAAAGGGTGAATATAAGAGCAGTGCAACAGATTTTTCAAAGCCTTCTCCCGTAACAGCTCTTTCATTAAAAAGTGCCCCTGCATTGTTTACTAATATATCTAAAATAGAAAAATTAGATTTTATTTTTTCAGCTAATTTTTTAGTTTCTTCCAATATTGAAAGGTCGCAGGGTTCAATATAAATATTGGCATTCCCTGTTTCATGTTGGATTTTATCTTTAGCTATTTTTAATCTTTCAAGATTTTTACTAACAAGTATTACACTTGCTCCATTTCTTGCCAAACACATAGCTGTTTCAAATCCAATTCCAGTTGATGCTCCTGTGACAACGGCAGTTTTACCGAATAAATTTTCAGTCAAAGCTCTATAATTTTTTTTAACAGAATTGTAACCTAATTTACTAAAATCAAAGATAACCGGTAATAAAAATTTATAAAGCTGAGCATTCATTTTATTTTCAACAATTGGCATTGGTCTCGACAATGCTTTTTTCATACCTGTAAATGCAGTCTGCGCAGTAAACTTCAATAGAACTTTAAAAACTGGCTCAATGTTTTTCAATATTCCCTGGAAATCAAACTCAGCAGTATAAATTATTCTGGTGCCTAATACGTTTTCCTCAAATTCAATAGTATCCACTACAATTAAATTTTCTGACTCACCTCTATAAACTACCTTTTTATTCAGTATATATTCTTCCAAAGTGTATGTCATGGGAATAGATCTTCCCATAAAATTTGCTTGTACTACAAATTTTGTTCCAATTCTAAGAATCCCTTCTGTAATTTTTTCAACAGATTCAATTCCAAAATCCCACTCAGGAAGGTTTGAAAAATTACTCAAAAAAGAAAAACTTTTCTTATATTCCTGTTCAACATCGATTATCTCTTCAAACTTTAGCATCTCTGTACATTTCTCCTCAAAAGCTTTCTCTATCTATTTTTAAAATCTTACGCTCTGTTTTTACTATTACACCGGGTATATTTAAATTATCAGATCCCATATAGGCAGAATTTTTTCCCTCTACATTGAGTTTTACACCCTTGACTTCCGAAAATTCCATCACAGTGTATACCAACTGGTCTATTCTATCCTTCATCAAATCTTTACCTGTATTCTCTTCAAACTCTTCGGGAAGTGTAATATGTAAAATCCCATCTCGTAGGCGAATTTTTTTTATAAATTTAAAACCGGGTGGCAGTCCGGATATCACACCCTTGCTCTCCTCTTCCCCCGTGGGTCCTTTTGCCAACTCCTCCAAAGCATTCCAAACTCTTTTTTTTAAAGAACCTTTTAAGGTGCGAGAGACTTTTACTAAAGAAGATGTCACATGCTTTCCCCTGGAATTGAACTTTAAAAAGAAAATTCCCTGTTCGGTAATTTTATTTTTTGAGAATTTCTTTTGGGTATTCCCAAACTCCATTGGATCCTCAGATATTTCTGGAAGGTTGATCATGGAGTTTTTAAAAACTTGGGAGGATTTTTGAAATGAAAATCCATTTGTATATTCTAATGAGGTTCCCTTATCAAGAACAACCAAAACAACTAAGATAATTACCTGGTAAGTAAGGATTGATTTTGGGGAAATTTCGTCCATGTGAAATGCTCACAGACATTCTTCTTCTATCCCTCTACTGAAGCAAGAAGTTCCTTATATGCCATGCGGATATCCCCTGACTTCATAAAGTAGGTTCCAACCAGTACTGAGTCTGCATACTTCAGCATATTTTTTAAATCATTCGAAGTTTGGATTCCTGACTCCCCCACGCGATGAATAGAATTGGGCAAACTGGGGGAGATTTCAGCCACAACATTTGGTAGAATCTGGAAGGTATCCAAGTCCCTGGTATTGATCCCTATAATTTTTGCCCCTGCGCCCAGTGCCATCTTGGCTTCTTCTTTAGTATGGATTTCTACAAGGACTTCCAAGTGCAAGGAATGGGCGTAGTCTAGGAGTTCTGCGAGTTTTGCTGGAGTCAATATTCTTGCAATCAGGAGAATGGCAGAAGCTCCAAAGTACCTCGCTTCCTGGATTTGTAATTTGTCGATGATAAAATCTTTTCGTAGCACAGGAATTCTAACTGCTTCTGACACCAATTTGAGGTGATCGATGTGTCCCATAAAAAAATTTTGGTCTGTGAGGACAGAAATAGCACCTGCACCCATTGCTTCATAGTCTTTGGCAATTGCTTTGGGATCATACTCAGCGCGAATGACACCTGCGGAGGGAGAGCCTTTTTTGCATTCAGCTATGATGGAGATTTTTTGTTTTTTTAAAGATTCACTAAAAGATGGAGGTGGGGGTGGAAAATTTGTATAATTCTGGATGAACCTAAGTTCTCTTTTTTTTTCATCCAGAATTTTTTGAAGAACTGGATGAAAAGTCAAACAAAGGAAGCTAGTGCTTCTTCTTCAGAAGAGTAGATATCAAATAGAGAAGTCAACTCTATGACATCAAAGATACGCTTGACCGCAGGTTTGATATTGCACATTTTTAAAGATCCCTCTTTTGCATTTAACTTACGGAGGGTACTTATACAAGCTCTAAATCCAGAGGAGGACATATAATCAATGCCGTCCATATTCAAAACTACCAGCTTGTGATCCCCACTGTCTATCAATTCTGCTAAGCCTTCTTCCACTTCATTGGCAACGGAAACATCCAGCCTTCCCTCTAAATATACTACCAAGATCCCATTTTTTATTGTATTATTCAGCAATTGTTTATCCCGAAAAAGTATTCAATTTTTCCTATATCTATAATATCGTGCTAAAGGACACTTTGTATGCAAGAAATATTTATCTCTTCAATAAAAGAAAAAATAGACAAATCCGAGAAAATCTGTGTCTTTGGTGGGGGTACTACAGGATTAGAAGTGATTTCTTTCTTAAAAAATCATAAAAAAGATTTTTTTTTAATCGATGCAAATTCTGAACCCAAAGAGTACCCTGTTTTCAAAGACACGGAATCCTTTGGGTCTCTTCCAAAATTTTCCCTTATGATCAAAAGCCCCGGTGTCTCTCCATTCCATCCTCTCTTGCTCACCACCCATAACAATGGTATTCCCGTTCTAAGTGAAATTGCACTTGCCAGGGCTTACTTTACAGGGAAAATTCTTGGGATAACCGGTACAGATGGAAAATCTACCACAACATCTCTCACACACCACATTCTTTCCTCCATCCACCCAAAAACCAAAATTGGAGGAAACTTTGGAATTCCCTTTGTCCAATTTTGTGAGGAAAAGTTAGATTTTGCTGTTTTGGAATTGAGTAGCTACCAGCTGGAAGATTCGATTCCGCTAGGTTTGGATTCATCATCTTTTTTAAATTTGGCAAATGATCATTTAGAACGCCACAAGAACATGGAGAATTATAAAAATGCTAAGCTAAAGATAGTAACTAAAGATAATAAAGATCATACATTTATTTTGAATGAAAGATTAAAAAATGTAATCAATACCTCAGGATTTATTTGTAAGACCAAAGACTTTGGAACATCTGATTCTTGTTCTGCAAGAATTTTAGTGGATGAAAAAAAAATTGTGACACAAAATTATTCTTATTCTACCAATGAATTCCCTCTATTAGGATTTCATAATTTAGAAAACTTAGCCGCCGCTATACTTTTAGCGGAAAGTGTAAATTGTAATTCGGACTTAATACAAAAATCAATTTTTAATTTTAAGGGATTGAAATACAGATTTGAAAAAGTACATACATATAGAGATGCTATTTTTATCAATGACTCCAAATCCACCAACTTGCATAGCTTATTATCTGGAATTCATGGATATACAAGTGATGATAGAACTGTCTTACTTTTGGGAGGAAGACCCAAATTAGAACCTATAGATGATTTGGTAAGTAGAATCAAATCCCTAAAGCCCGTTAAAGTTTTTATCTATGGGGAAGCAGGAAATATCTGGAAGGATTCTCTCTCATCCATAGAAGTACATATAGTTTCTGATCCTAAATCAGCCTTAGAAATCCTATACAAAGAATGGAAATTTCTTTCTCCAAAATATATTATTTTTTCACCCGGATGTGCAAGTTTTGATTTGTATAAAAATTTTGAGGAGAGGGGAAGAATTTATACCGATCTTGTAAAAGAATTGTTTTTTTTAAAGGATATTTGAGTGGTATACAAAATCTTTAAAGACTATATAAGGGATATGAAAAGAAACAAGCGAACCATTTTTTATATAATAACTGCAATTTTTATTCTGAATTGTTCATCCTACTCGAGAGAAATTAGAATGGAGTTACAGGGAGCAGCTTATTGTCTTTCTTCCAATGTATTGTATAAAGCTCCTACCCCCACCATTGAAGAATTTAGGGGATATCTGAATGATCCTATCTTGAGATCACGCTACTCACAAAAAGCCATTAAAATTGCAGCCGCCTATGGCTTTGCAAATACACTAAAATCACATACAGAACTCTTAGCAAAAAAAGATAATTTAACTACACTAGAAAAAGAAAAGTTCAGAGATATAGAAATGATCATCATGAAGAGAATGAATTTAATCTTTATAGATATTGATTCAATAGCCTCCGAGATGAGCTGTTATGTGGATAGATTTAGTGAAATTCTCGCTGTCATGGGAGAAAAAGAAGAGGACATTGAAAGTAGCAACACCATCTATGCCATCATGTCAGGAGCATTGGCAGCCATCATAGACGGTTTGACAATCTATGATAACTCAACAAACCAAAAGATTATCATTGGAGGGGGGTTACTAGTGTCTTACTTTTCCTACCTAGCATTCAAGCCTATGGTTACAGTTGAATTTAGGCCCAGATCTACCAATCTTAAAGATATTTGGTTCAATCCCGAAATTACAAATAATTATTCCTCTGCCCTATGGTTTTTATTGACCAAAAGAATAAATCCGGAAGATGAGCAACCCTACAGGGAATTATTGATAAATAGATGGATCCAAAACAAATACCTTGGAGAAGAAGAGGAGAGAGAAAAGTTAGTTGATCTTTTTTTTGGAAAGGGAGGGGTAAGTACAATTACAAACCTCACACACAGAAAAGAAATGATCACACAACTGAAAACTATCATCACTCTCTTTGAACAGGATACCAGAGCCTTAATGGTAGAATTTATAAAATAATTTTAAATTTTTTTAAAATTTTCTCAAAATTTTAAGCGTATCACACTCTTTTTTTTACCTATATATTTAACTCTTCTAAATAACTCCATTTATAACCAATGTGTTAATGGAGTTATTTTATTTATTTGGGTAATATATGAACGGAGACATTCAATGTCTAGTATTACATCTCTTTACAGTGCAGAATTAGAAGGTTTAGAATCAAAAATTATAAAAGTTGAAGTAAATATTAAAAAGGGAATTCCAAGGTTTACAATAGTAGGTTTGGCAGCGATGAATGTAAAAGAAGCTACCGAGAGAGTTCGAATTGCAATTGAAAACTCAGGTTTTTTCTTTCCTATGAAAAATATTCTTGTTAATCTATCCCCATCGGGATTGAAAAAAGATTCAAGTTGGTTTGACCTCTCCATAGCTGTGGCTATATTAAAAATTTGTAATGAAATTGAAATTCCTGATGATTGTAATAACACTCTCTTTTTGGGAGAATTGGGCTTAGATGGGACAATTAAACCAATGAGGGGATTGGCGAATATTTTGTTTTCCCCTTCTGGAAAGAAATTTGAAAGAATCATTGCACCATATGAAAATAAGTTTGAAGCTTCAGTGTCACCAAATCATAAAATTTTTCCCATTCAAAATCTCCATGATGTTGTTAAAATTTTTAAAGGAGAAGTAGAACCATTAGAAAATAAAAAGCAGTTTTATTATAAAGGTAGTTCTAATTCAGATTCTATTGAAATCTACAAAGACCAAATATTAGCTCTCAGGTGTATAACAATAGCTGTTGCCGGAAAACATCATCTCCTCTTTTCTGGTAGCCCCGGAGCAGGAAAAACAATGCTCGCAAGAATAGCAGAACGCATTTTACCGGATCTCACACCTGAAGAGTACGAAGAAGTTTTACGAATTAAATCTTCAACAGAAATTCTAAATAATTCTGAATCCATGTATTTAGGTAGACCCTTTCGTTCTCCACACCATACTTCTAGTGATGTCTCCTTAACTGGTGGGGGAAAATTTTTACGGGTTGGTGAAGTTACTCTTGCACACAATGGAATTTTATTTTTAGATGAGCTCTGCGAATTCAGATCATCTGTAATACAATCACTTCGAGAACCACTCGAAGAAAGAAAAATCACAATTTCTCGAGTAAATTATCATCTTACCTATCCATCTAATTTTTTATTGATTGCTGCTACAAATCCATGTCCTTGTGGTTATCTAAATAATAATTCTATACAATGTATATGCAATGAAGAACGAATAAAAAAATATAGAGCTAAGCTTTCAGGCCCTTTTTTGGATAGGATTGATCTTTTTTGTGAGATAGAACCAAAAGATAACGAATTGAAAAGAAAACAGTTCATTAATCTTATCGATATACGAAAAGAAGTTATGTGTGCCGTGAATTTACAAAGAAAACGTTATTTAAATACATCCTATAAATTCAATGGGGAAGTTGATGGTATGGAAGTAGACTCTTTTATTTTTCCTAACTTGGAAGCAAAAGAACTACTTAAAGATATTGGTGAATCTTTTCGATTTAGCATTCGCAAATTAAACAAAATAAAAAAAATATCCAGAACCTTAGCTGATTTGGAAGAAAAAGAAGAGGTAACAACTCAACATATTTATGAATCAATCCAATTGAACAAATGGAAAGAAAATTCATTTAATAAGTAATTTGTAATATATAGAATTTAAAATTGGAAGCTTTTGTTTCTTGCATTTATCAATAAAAGAACGTAATCGACAAAAGAAAACTCCACTCTGAGAATTCCTTCTCACAATTCTATATCGTTCCTTCACTAGCAGTATAATCGAAGACATCCTTTTTGGGAAGAGTAGTTACTATTTTTTTCTAATGATTAGTAAAGTCATATCATCCTTTATTTTATTTTCAGTATGATCCTGTATAACTTTGAATAAATTATCAGAAAAAGTCCCCAGATTTTCTTTTGGTTCCAATTGGATAAAATTATATAGCTGTGTTCCAAAGTATTTACCCTGTTTACTTTTTTGTTCAAAAATACCATCTGTAAAAGCAAAGAGAATATCCCCTTCCTCCAAGGTAAAGGAACCTTGGTCATCTTTGTACTTACTCAGCTCTAATCCTATAAAATTTCCTGAAGTTTCTATGATTTCTATTTTATCAAATTGTTTTCGGTAAATTACAAAATTTGGATGCTGGCCATAGTGAATAAATTTTCCATCGGGGTCAGCTCTAAATAATAAAAATGATGCATAGGTTGTAAGCAAAAATTTATTTTGGTATATACACTTTTCTAAGCTTTTATTTATTTCTTTATTAACTTCTTCTGGAGTATCACACTTATGAATTAAATATGAAGTTTTAAATAAAATTGACATACTAAATAAATGTGAATTTATATCATGACCCGATGAGTCCCCTATTCCAAACCAATATTTATTATTAAAATCTTTTCCCTGGTATACAAAGTCCCCACCCAAAAAAGACTCTGGATTAGATTTAAAATAAACCTCAAAATTCTCATCATTAATATTTTCTGGAAAGACAAGCTGATGAAGATATTTATTTTGTACGCTAAATGTGCTATCAGAATAAATTTCCAAAAAATTGGCTATTTTATCATATATTATTAATTTTTTAAAAAACTCTAAGTTTAGAAAATTACTTACTAAAAAGAAAAAGAGTAAGAAAGTATAAATCCAAATCAAAGTTTGTAGAAATATCCAATTCAATAAGAAAAAAGTGAAACTTACTAACATAAATATAAGTAAAACTATAATTTCATTTCTATAAAAATAATGAAAATAAGAAATCTCTCCTGTATATCTATTTCTCATTTTTTTAATCCATTTGTTACCAAATAGTACACATCCGAGTAAAAATCTTTTTCAGAGTATATTTTTAGTGATTTTTCAAAGATGTAGTCATCTTCTTTGTAGGGTATATTAATAAAATCTTTCACACCAAAATTTTCAATTTTAAATCCAACATCTGATGCCATGGGAATTATATATTTTTTTTTATAATTATAGTAGTACAATAAAGAAATATCTGACTTTTTATTTTTTATTGGGACACTGATTTCTCTATTAGTATACTCAGT
Source organism: Leptospira interrogans serovar Manilae (assembly GCA_945887855.1). Lineage (GTDB taxonomy): Bacteria > Spirochaetota > Leptospiria > Leptospirales > Leptospiraceae > JACKPB01. Next base: position 34,703 of record CAMCZP010000011.1, read on the forward strand.
TGTACTTATTTGTAAAGTTTTCAATAGTACCCAATTTCCATTTATAAAAAATTTCCCTTCACCACTCATCTCTATTTCTTTTATAAATAAACCATTATCATCTTTTTTGTTATAAAATCTTTTAAATTTTTGATTTTCCTCAAATAAAATAGATTCTGTAATTGTACTTTTATAAATTCTGGAATTATATGGTGATATAAGTTTTTCTTTCTTAGCATAATTTCCTAGAGGAAAAATTGATTTTGGATAAGGTTCGGAAGGTAGCTTTGTATACCATTTTTCTGAAGTGCAGGTTATAAGGAAAAAAATAAGACTAAAACTGAAAGTAAATAAAATCCCCACCACCATCTCCAAAAATACCTAAGAGTATCATCAATAAAAAGGCATAAATGGGTAAAAATATTTCTTTAATAAATTTTTGATTTATGCGTACTACGTTATAGTATTCCAAATAATTTAAAATCATTCCTATTAAAATGTACCCCAGTAGCTCTTCATGTCTATAAATTAGTTTTCCCTCTCTAAAAGAAAAAATACCTTTGAAGAGTCTTCCAATTACATTTAATGAATCTTCACCAAACATACCAGATCTAAAAAATATTCCGGATAAAATTAAAAGGAATATGAAATAAATCCATTTGATCATTTTTTTTCCGGGTACTTCGGGCAGTGAAAGATTAGCCTTATCAAATATTCTCTCTAATCCCAAAAGAGTTCCCAAAAATGTACCCCATAACAAAAATGCAATGTCCGCTCCATGCCAAAGTCCCCCGAGGCTCATGGTGAGTAACATATTTAGATTGGATATATGAAATCCCTTTTTATTCCCTCCTAGGCTTATGTATAGATAATCACGTAACCATGTAGAGAGTGTAATATGCCATCTACCCCAAAACTCAGTAAAGCTAGTTGAGAAAAATGGTCCTTTGAAATTAATGGGGATATCAAAGCCTAAAAGAAGTGCTAAACCTCTGGCAATATCCGAGTAACCAGAAAAATCACAATAGACCTGAATGATAAAACCAAAACATGCAATAAAAATGGATATGGAATTGTAATCATTAATATTCATATAGAGGGGATTTATGATACCACCAATTGTATCCGCAATGATTACTTTTTTCAATAAGCCTGTTGCAATTAAGTACAGCCCCGAAATCATTCTTTCTCTATCGATCACTGGTTTATCGAGTTTGGGAAGAAATTCTTCTGACCTCATAATTGGACCTGCAATTAGCTGCGGGAAGAATAGAATAAAAATAAAATAATCCATCATAGGTGGATTAGTGTGAATCTTTGATCGGTGGATATCTATCTGGTATGCCAAAAGTTGAAATGTATAAAAGCTTATAGCCAGAGGAAGTGCTATTTTAACACTTGCTGAGAATTCTTTGATACTGATAATCCCTGTAATTGTATAGATTGAATTTGAAAAAAAATAAAAATATTTAAATAATGCTAAATTAAATAAATTTAATACTACAATCCAGACTATTGTTTTATTTGTGTTACTTCCTTTTTGCTTTAAGTCCAATAAATACTGAGATAAATAAAAATTTATGAGAATAATACTTAAGAAATGAATAGATAACCCTATACTATGATAAGAGTAAAATAAAATAGATGATACCAATAGTATCGGTTTTTTAAACTTATCAGAGACATTCCAATATAAAAGGTATGTAACAAAAAATAAAAGTAAAAAAGGTATTGAATTGAAAAGCATTTACATCATCCAAAGATATAAAAACTTTACTTCTGTATGAACATTTATCTGTTGAATTAATTTTTGAAGCATACCTGAATCTAATGTCGATTCTTCATTTATTTGGTAGTAATTTTTAATTGGTTTTTTTAAGAGGCTGTATGTCACTAACCTGGGATTTTGAGATTTAGAGGAATAATTAGGATGATTGATAATTAATTTTATAGCATCTTCAAAATAACCTACTTCATCAATCAGACCTTCTTTTTTTGCCTGATTAGCAGAGTATATTCTACCATCCGCCAAGCCCCTAAGTTTTGGTTCAGAAATACTGGGTCTGCCCTTTGCAACAATTTGAAAGAATCTTTCATACATATCATTTACAATTGCTTGGACTATTTCTTTTTGTTCTTTGGAAAAGTCAGATAGGGGGGAAAGTATATTTTTATTTCCTCCCGAAACAATAGTTTGATCCTCTACTCCAATCTTTTCTAAAGCTTTTTTGACATTGATTCCGGTTATAATTACACCAATTGAACCTGTAATTGTAGTGGGATGCGCAATGATCTTATCACTTGCCATTGCAATGTAGTACCCACCACTTGCAGCAGTATCCATAAAGAGTGCTACTATTGGTATTTTTTTACTCTGTTTAAAGCTAATAAGTTCTCTATAGATAATATCACTAGCAGTAACTCCCCCTCCTGGAGAATTAATTTTTAGTATTACACCTTTTACATCCTGATCGGAGTATGCTTTTTTTAACTCTTCTTTTATTCTAGCAACCATAGATTCCTTTTGATTGAAACCAAATGAATCGCTTCCTGATCTATCAGATATTACACCATCCACAGAAAGGATTAATATTTTTTCTTTATCTACCCCTGAAATTAGTAGCTCGTTTAAATCAAAAGTTTTAATGGGGGTATCTAAAAGCTTAAATGTATTAAAACTAAAACAATTTATGAAAAACAAAATAACTAATATTGAAATTATCCGATGAACTACCTTTTTAAATCCTACCATTTGTAAACTCCTTTACCATATTCACTGTTACTCATGTTTTTATTATTTTTGTGAATCAGAAAATTTATTTTCTAATTCTTTAACCTGGGATAGCATAATTTCTTCAACTAACCTTATACTATCTTCAAGATTTTCTTCCCCCTTTGGAATATAAATAGGGTTGGAATATAAAATAATTTGCTTTGAAAAAAATTTAGGAAATCTATGCCTATCCCAACTCTTAAACTCATGATACCTATCATAGATACTACTAAAACAAATGATTGGAACGCCCGTCATAGCGGCTATTTGAACAACTCCTGCCTGGAGTTTATACTTAGGACCCCTCGGCCCATCTGGGGAAAAAATCGGAACATTATAATTTTTTATTCTTTTGATTAAAGCACGAAAAGCTTTTGCCCCGCCCCTACTTGATGATCCCCGAACAGAATGCATATCAAACCTTAAAAAAGTTTCATATATATATTCACCGTCTTTTGAATGGGAAACAAGCGGTGCAAGCTTTATACCCCTTTTTTTTAGTAAATAATTTGAAGAATGATACGTTAGGGATAAGATTTGGTTATGCCACGCTGCTAAAATAAATCCCTTATTATTTTCAATGACCTTATTGGTATCTTCCGGTATGATTAATTCCAATCGGATAAATAAATTCCAAAATTTTAAAATCCAACTAACTATAAATGAAATAATTTTTGGTTTCATATCAATTTTTTTATAAATTATTTTTTAATATTTCTGTATACGGACATTTATATTCTAAGGGGTATTTATCAGCCTTCATCTGAATATAAGAAATGGGATTTTTAAAAAAGTTAGATGCAAAACTAAAATTTCGTATCATAGATTTAAAATTATAAATCGGTACATAGTATTCCCACTCTGGATTTTTTATTTTTAAGTCATTTTCTATCCTATAAATAAAATTTAAAAATCCTTCATTTGAGTCAACCATACCCTGTTTTAAAAATTCTTTTCCTGTAAATACCCTACCACCCGCTTTGGGTTCTAAATCAATTCGTTCTATCTTTCTAGAAGCACAAACTACATTATAAAATTGGGTTTTAACCCTTTCAATTTCATTAGTTAAGAATTTTTTAGAGAAATCTGTCAATTTACCATATTCCGAAAACATTTCCCTCCCGGGATAATGCTCAATTCTATCTTTTGTGATATGTAGCTTATCATAAAGTCCTTTTAAATTTGGTCGAACTAAAACCGTACCAATTGAACCCGTAATACAAAAAGGACTTGATCCAATCAATTCTGTACCACATCCAATGTAGTACCCTCCAGAAGCTGAAATATTTTGAAAGTATGAATAGATTTTTTTCTTTTTTCCTAGCTTTATAAGTTCACGGTAAATAAGCTCAGAGGCAAAAGCTGATCCCCCTCCAGAATCTATTTCTAAGAGAATTGCTTTTACATCCTCTCTCTCTTCAAGAGATCTCAATATATCAATTACTGGATAAGCGTGTATAGATCCTTCCTTCATTTCTGATTCTTTACGATTGCCCATATTGATATTGCCTTTTAGGGGTATAATAGCAAAGTACTCTTTTTTTTCTGGAAAAAACTTAAAATTGTCATACAAATTCCTTTTTCTAAGTATAGAGATATTTAATGATATTGCTTCTTTGCTTTTATCATCAATTTTTATACAATCATCTAGTGTATGATATTTTTTAAAATCAACCTCATCTGTAAAACCGTGGAAGAATCCAATGGACTTAAGATAATCCGAACTCATAATGGGTTTCTGAATTTTAAACCAATCTAATTTAGTATTTTCATTAAACCCGGAAAGGATTTGCTCCTTTAAAGAGATAATAAGATTTCTTAAATTTTCTTTTGCCTCGGGAGAGAATTTCTCTTTTTGAAAAGGCTCGGCAAAAGATTTATACTTTCCACTAGTGTATGCCTCAACATCTACCCCCCAATTTTTTAATAACTTCCCCCAAAAAAATGACTCAATTGCAGGCAGAAAAAAAATAAACTCACCCGTTTCAATTGTGTAACGCTTTGGAATGAATGATAGAAGATAGAGAGTTTTAATGTCTCCCGTGAAAGCAAATCCCTTGACTGTTTTACCACTTTCAGCTATTTCTTTTATAAGGATTCCAATTTCTTGGAGTTCGGCAAACCCAAAGTCAATTCTGTCGCAAAGTATCGCCACAGAATCAATGATTTTAGAATCCCTAATGATTTTTAGATCTTTGAGGAAGTCAATGTACAACGGTACTTCTTTTTCCCCACTTATGAACTCCAACAGAGCAGATTTCCTTGATACAGAAAAATTGGATGGAACTTCTATGAAAAAAGAACTCTTATTTTTTATACCTACTCGAAAGTATAAATATAAAAAGTGAAGGAAACGAAAGGGAAAAGTTAATAAATTTTGGATTTTTTTCATCCTAAAAGCACTATTTTATAAGAAAATTTTATGAAAAGTATTTTTACTGTTTATGGCTATAGATTGAAAGAAAACAAACACTAAAATTAGTTCTTGTCCTTTAGAATTAGTTTTCGATAATGAATTTAGGAGAAATTGAATGAGAGAGACAATTAAAGAGTCTGAGATAGAAAAAGGAGTTATGGAGGGGTTTAAGGTTGGGCTTAACTGCTACACACCTGTTACATCCTACATAAAAAACCTTGATCATTCCCTTAGAGTCATTCTCAAAGTCTACGACAAACCTGATCTCCATCCTATCATTTTTGGAGTTACCCAAGAGATGGTACGGTTCAGCACAATGAGTAATAAGCGATATATATACTACAAAAAAAACAACTTCCAGTTAGACAGTGAAGAAACTTTCCTCAAATATGAGCCTGATTTTTTGAAATCGGTTACAAATCATGATGATTTCAACTATAGAGAAGACCTCATACAAAACAAAATGTATGTCTCAACTGTTATTGATCACAATGACATCGGTATCAATATCAAAGTTTACAATATGGCCGAGCACCAACTTGACCAAGAATTCTATATTAGGAACTATCTTAAGCTAGCAATGAATTACACCAATGTTATGGAGTATTTCAACGATCATCCTGAAGACCCCCAGGGTAGAAATTTAGGACTCGCCCTCTCTATTATCATTTTAAAAGAAGCTGGATTACGTCCAGATCTCATGAGAATGGGCAAACCTGGAAGCAGAAGTTACTCCAGAATTGAAATTCCTTTCAATGTTGATACATACAAAAGCATTCGAGATAGGATTTTAAATGATGAATCCATTGTCCCTTTTGAAAAACCAAACCTAATTCCAGCAGAGTACAAAGAGCAATTTGAAGCACGAAAAAGGCTATTAGAAGGAGAACTCACCCTTCATGAGTGAGTTTCGATAGAAGGCTACCCTGGTGTAGGTAAAATACACCCTCGTTATTCTCCTGCAAAATCGTCTCATTTAAGATCGTATAAACACTCTTACCAGAATATATTGGTTCTAAATAAATGTCTTCCCTTCTCATTTGCTTTATAAACTCGAAAATAAATGATTTCTTTTTACCGAATCTTCCTAAATCCAGTGGATCTATTAAATTATAAGAGGAAATTCTTCCAAATTCTTTAGCTTCCATTTCCTCTAAATAACCAATCATTTTTTGTTTGGGTAGCCCTATGCAAACTCCTATTACACTGATATTTAACCCAAAAGTGTAATTCAAAAGGGATAGATACGTGAGACCAGACCCTACATCCACATATAATATATTTATTTTGTACTTTTTAAAAATATGGTACCATAGGTTATCTAAAGATTGGGAAGCTAAGTGTGACGCTCCCCATCTTGGTATCACTAAAATATCAGATTCTTCAAAATTAGTTTGGTTAGATGGAGTATGCAAGAAAGATGAGTGTGGTTTTAAAAATGATTCTTGTGGTATATTTTGTAGATTTATTTTTTTATACGCAAACCTTTCAGAGAGTATTCTATTCCCACTTTTATACCCGGAACGCGAAGAATGTATAGAAAATACAGGAATACCCTTACTATAAAAGTAAAGGGTAAATGCTGCCATAAAATTAGAGTTCGAGTCCCCTGAAATTTGGATTGCTTTTTTATTTGTTTTGAGCAGATGAAAATAAAAACCTTCTGCTTTGCGTAGTTTTGTACCAAAAGTGAATGGTGTATTCCAATCATTCAATATAGTTAGTTTAACAGAATTTTTTTCTATGGAAACGGGGAATGGTTCCCCAATTTCCAAAGCAATCAATCGCTTGTTTTTAAAACAGCAAGGAATGCCTCTTGGGGTATCTCAACTGATCCAAACTGTTTCATTCTTTTTTTACCTTCTTTCTGTTTCTCTAATAGTTTTTTCTTACGTGTAATGTCTCCCCCATAGCATTTTGCAGTTACATTCTTCCTGACAGCTGATATGCTCTCCCTACCCAAAATCTTTGAGCCCACAGCTGCTTGTATTGCAATTACAAACTGTTGTTTGGGAATAAGTTCTTTTAATTTTTCAATGATTGCCCTACCCCGTTGCTCTGCTCTAGTTCTGTGTACGATAGTAGACAGTGCATCCACAGGTTCGTGATTTACCAAAATATCCAGTTTAACCAATTGCGATTGTTTATAGCCAATCGGTTCATAGTCTAGAGATGCATATCCTTTGCTATAGGATTTTAGCTTATCATAAAATTCAAAAATCAATTCAGCGAGTGGTATTTCATATATCATTTGAACCTTATCCTGGTCTAGATAAATGGAATCTATTTGCACTCCCCTTTTTTCAATGACCAATGACATTATATTCCCCACATACTCATTGGGCGTAATAATGGTAGCCTTTACAAATGGCTCCTCCATGATTTCAATTTCTTGTGGATCTGGAAACTTAGATGGATTGTCCACTTCAAAAATTTCACCATTTGTATTTGTAATACGATACTTAGCAGAAGGTGCGGTTGTGATTAAATCTAAATTAAATTCCCTTTCTAATCTCTCCTGGACAATCTCCATATGAAGTAGACCGAGGTATCCCACACGAAAACCAAACCCCAGAGCCAATGAATTTTCCTTTTCATACACTAGGGCAGCATCATTGAGTTTAAGTTTTTCTATGGCCTCTGTCAACTCGTCAAATTGTTCTCCATTTATTGGAAATAGACCAGAAAACACCATAGGTTTTGCTTCTTTGTAACCCTGCACAGCACTTAGTGTGGGTCTATCAACATGAGTAATTGTATCACCAGTTCGAGCATCTGCCAGTTTTTTGATACCCGCTATCAAATAACCTACCTGGCCTGCTGAAATTTCGTCCTGGGGCGTAAGCTTCAATCGATTGATACCTACTTCCGTAACTATGTGTTCAATATCACTCCCCATAAACAGGACTTTGTCACCCCTTCTCACAGTTCCTTCAAACACCCTCACTTTTACCACCACTCCCATATATGTATCAAAATATGAATCATAGATGAGTGCTTTCAAAGGAGAACGATTGTCCCCTATGGGTGCGGGAATCAAACGGGTGATAGATTCAAGCACCTCCATTACATTGTTACCTGTTTTAGCAGAGATTGGAATTGCTTCCGCAGAATCCAAGCCTAGGGTATCTTCAATAAGTGCCATACATCTTGGTATATCCGCACTGGGGAGATCAATTTTATTTATCACAGGGATAATCTTTAAATTTGCCTCCATTGCGAGATACAAATTAGCAAGTGTTTGTGCTTCAACTCCCTGTGTGGCATCTACGATTAAGAGGACTCCCTCACATGCCATGAGTGACCTAGAAACTTCATATGTAAAATCCACATGACCCGGTGTATCTATCAGGTTTAATAAATAAGTATGTCCATCTTTTGAATGGAAGTCAAAAGATGCATTGTTTGCTTTTATTGTAATACCACGTTCTCTCTCAATATCCATTGTATCGAGAATTTGGTCTTTTTTAGTTCGATCATTTGTAACCATTCCTAACTCCAACAGCCTATCTGCTAGAGTTGATTTACCATGGTCTATATGAGCTATTATGGAAAAATTTCTGATGAATTTCTCATCTTGGATCATTTTTTATGTATTCTCCGCTAACTTTATATCTTCCTGAGTCACTGTTGTTTTGGTGTATCGAATCACATCGACATCCCGTATGGACACAAGTCCTTGAGGTAAAGTTTCATCTATTATTTTTATAATCTCATCTAGTTTTGATTCGGTCTCAATGACTGTTATTATTATGGTAGATTCCCGATTCCAAATTTCATTTAACAAATTATCGGGGTAAGCAATTTTCATATCCACCCCATATCCAAAGTTTGACTTGATGATCGTACAACCTGTAACACCTGCTGCAACAAATTTATCGATCAATAATTTGTAAACGGGTCGATTGTTCACAGTTTCCTGATGTTTAAAATAGATTTTTATTTCTTTTTTAAAGTCTCGAATTTTCATAAAGAATCAACCGTTTGATAGATTTAGGCTTCTATTTGTTGGGAAAGATAATTCTGAACACCCACGTCTTTGATTATGGTCAGCTGCGCTTCCAACCAATCAATGTGCTCTTCTTCGCTGATAAGAATTTTTTCCAATAGATCTCTTGTTCCATTGTCTTTGACTCTAGTGGCAATTTCAATACCCCTGTTGAGCCTTTCTACAGCCGAATATTCGACATCTAAATCATTTTTTAACATCTCTTCGATATTACTTCCAACCTTGATTTTCATATACTTTTGGAGATCCGGAATACCATCCAAATATAAGATTCGTTCTATTACAACATCCGCATGCTTCATTTCACCGATGGATTCCTGGCGCATATAGGTTGCTAGTTTTATATAACCCCAGTTTTGGTTCATCTTTGCATGGATAAAATATTGATTGATTGCCGTTAGTTCTGCTGATAAAACATCGCCTAAAATCTCTATAACTTCTGCATTCCCTTTCATAAAATTCACCCCTTTTTTTAAACTACTATTTCAGATTTAATCATTCCAATAAATGTTCAACTAAATTCTTTGCAGTTTCCAAAATAGAACCCAACTCTCTAAAAAGTCATTACAAGAAACTTAGAATCTAAAAAACCTAAAATGGATTTACTTAGGAACTACTCTATCCTTCTACATTGAAGATTTTATTATTTTATTTCCTTTAAAAATCTCTCGATATTCATTCCATAATTGAATGAAAAAAGTTTACATCCACAACCCCCACCTCTCTAAATTTGGAAAAACTTTAGATTCGGTCCAATCTCTCTCTGTAAAAACAGGCATAAAAACTCTGGAAGGATTTGATAAACAGACAGACTTGTTTGTCTTTGCTTCTTTCTCTCCTGAAGTATATACAAAAGAATTTCACCTAGCAGCAAAAATTGCATCAGAATTACATATAAAAGATGCAACCTGTCTTCGAGTGGAAACAGCATCTTCTAGTGGAGCGGCGGGTGTTACAATTGCATACAATCTACTCAGAAGTGGAGCCTTTAAAAATGCCCTAATCATAGGAACAGAGGTTATGAGCCGCTTAAATCGAGAAGAAAACAATATACTATTGGGCTCTGTTCTTTCCCCAAGCCAACAAGCATTTGCTATGTCTATGGCACAGGGAGCAGCCCTACTTTGTAATAGGTATCTTTCTGAATATGGTTATACAAAAGATGATCTCTATTTCATTGCAGAAAAGCTCCACTCCAATGGCTTTGAGAATGAATTTGCCCATATTAGAAAAAAAATTTCATTTTCCGACTACCAAAACGCGCCCCAATTTGCCACACCCTTGGGGCTGTACGACATCTCGCCTCTCTCAGATGGATCTGCATCCCTAATGCTTTCTACAGAAATTGAGTCAGAGTTTATAATCAAAGGGGTTGGATCGGGGACTTCCAATTTTTATTCCACTCCCTCAACTCCGAGTTTCACTGCTTCCAAGCAGGCATTCCAAAAAGCCTATTCTCAAGCAGGGATAAAACCATCACAAATTGAAATAGCAGAGCTCCATGATGCTTTTACTCTCTTTGAAGTGATTGGTGCTGAAGATGCCCAAATCTTTCCGATGGGAAAAGGGCTAAAATTTGTAAGAGATGGGATAACTCACCTCGATGGCAAAGTAATCATCAATGGTTCGGGTGGTTTAAAGACTAGAGGACACCCCATTGGGGCATCTGGAGTTGCCCAAATTGTAGAAATCACCAAACTAATGAAATCCAAACAAAAAAAAATAGGACTCACCCATTCCATAGGTGGGCTTGCAACCAATAACTTTGTTTGTATTCTCGAATATATCCCAAAATGAACATGAAAGCTAAAGAAAAAATATTAGTCATACAAACTGCATTCCTCGGAGATTTGATATTAAGTACCACACTATTTAAAAAAATCAAACTAAAACATCCAGATTCTCACATAACGCTCATTGTCAATAAAGGAACCGAGCAAATTTTATCAAACAACCCCAATATTGATACCATTCTACCCGTTGATAAGAAACAAACATTCAAAAATCCTTTAAAGTTTATTAAGTTTCTTTTTGAATTACAAAAAGAAAATTTTTCAATCTGCTATAGCCCCCACTTTTCCCATAGATCCTCATTGATTTCCTTTTTTTCAGGTGCCAAGATTAGAATTGGATACAAAGAATCAGGTTTTGGATTTTTACACACCAAAACGTATCCAAGACCCCTCAGAGGAGTTCATGAAGTACAAAAATTACTCCAATTAGTCGATTCTGTAGGACTGGAAAGACCTGAAATATTCCTCAACAAAGAAGTTAATGGGGAAATTAAATCTAAAATGGAAGATGTATCAGAGTTCATTGTGGTGGCGCCATCTTCTATTTGGGAAACAAAGAGAATGCCAATTGAAAAATTTATAGAACTCGTGAGACAAATCCTTGAGAATACTCCATATACGCCTGTTATCATTGGCTCAAAAAATGATAAATACCTGTCAGATCAAATTGTAAATGTTCATGGTTCCAAAGTTGTTGATATGACGGGAAGAACAAATCTTATGGAGTTGTCCTACATAATCTCCAAAGCAAAGTGTGTTATTTCTAATGACTCTTCTCCAATCCACATTGCTTCCGCATTCAACATACCTACCCTGGCAATTTTTGGTGCCACAATTACAGATTTTGGATATACCCCGTTATCCGAAAGACATACCATCTCTGAAGTATCCCTAGAATGCAGACCCTGCGGAATACATGGAGGAAATATTTGTCCTAAACAGCACTTTCGTTGTATGATGGATCAGAATATTGAGGAAATTTTTTTAAAATTAAAAGATTTATTACACTCCTAGGTCAGTAAATTCTCTAAGATTCCGTTTTTTGCCCTGATAACAAAGAAGTACGTCCAACTCTAATTTTAATTATAGCTTTAAAAAGGCTTGAAATACAAAATCATTAAAATTTTGTATAATTTGCATAAATATTGTTTTACAAAAATTTCATAATACATGAACTGGTATTAAATATTTTTTTAATACAAAAAAGATGATTGTAAAAAAATATTTAATTGACAAACAATAATTTTTCCGAGATTAAGATTACACAGAGGTAAAAAAAATGATCAGCCTTAGATTACAAGATGAGATTATTGGCAAACTCAATGAGATTGCTAAAAAAGAAAAAAGAACTCGAACAGATATAGTTAAAGAAGCTTTAGCCCTCTATTTCGAGAAAAAAAAGATAAAAATCCCCGTAGCCAAATCAAAAACTAAGAAAAAATAATCTACTTAGCTCTAGATTGAATGATTGAACTTAACATACATATAAAACCTCAGGTAACCCTAAAATACTCAAAAGTTCCGTTAATTTTTTCCTAAAAGATTTGATTTTTAAAGTAAAACAAATCAATATATGGCGTGTCTGCAATAAGCTTGTCTTCTAACCAAAGAATTCAGGTTCTTAAAGTAACGTCATATATTGCATAGGTTTTCTTAGAACAAAAGACCTCTTCCCTACAATTGCCGTCATTTAGAGTTTAGAAATAAAAAATTACCATTTCCATGAAAGATTCTTAAAAATTGCAACATTCGTTTTTTCTGCTATACGATTCATAAATTTTAAGAGAGTAAAGTAATCAACTTTTAGCTTGGGAATAACAATGGAACTTCCATTTTTTAAACCCAAAAAAAAGTAATCCTGTATTTCAATGATTTGGATCACTTCATTAAAACGTAATTTAGTCTCACCAGATAAATCTTCCATAATAATACTTTCATCGGTGATAGACAACTTCCCTGTCTTACCAAAACGGTTTCCATAGAATTCATCAATGTTTTTAGTGTAATTTCGAACAATGTTTCTGCGGGAGTAAATAGGGTACAAAAGTATCCAAATGAAGGAAGTTATTAAAAATGCAATAGGAAAGACTATACCCCAAACAAAGTAAAACCCACCACCTACCACTATAAAAAATAGCGGAGTAAGCAACCAACTCTTCAAATGGGAACTTTTAAATTCTTTTGATTGGGATGATGCATAAAGTTGGAAGGCTAGATAATCTTCCTTGTTTAGAGAAAACTCTATATACATAATTTTTTCCCATTCTCCGTAATCTTTGGAATACTAAATCTTATAAATATATGGGTGTTTTTATATAAATTTGCTAAGGGCTTTCTTGTAAATTTGTTTTTTTTATAGTTCATTGAATCTAGTGATAGAAAAGGTAGCCTCTTCTTTCTTTTTTCCAGGTTTCTTCTGTATCCCTAAGATATGTTTTTATGTGCTTAAAAGAATTCTTTCCTGAGAGATACTCTAATAAAAACGTATCCCCTACAAGAAGTTCGATAGCAGGTTTGTCTGAGCGAAACTCATACGCCCCTTTTAAATATCCAAATTGGTCTGGATAATAATCTCTAATTGTTTTGATAAAATGAAGACTGAAGAGAAGACTATGGAATTTTTTCCTATCCAAAACCATAATCTGAAATCCACCACAACGAACTCCCGCATGCTTATGAAATGTGGGCTGAAAGAACAATGGGCGCAAATGATACGATGGATCCTTGGTGCTCTTTAATATTGCTAACAGTAATTCATCCTGTATATCAATGAAGGGTGCTCCAAAGATTTCGAATGGTTTTGTAGTACCCCTTCCCTCTGAAAGGTTGGTTCCTTCCAACAAACACTGACCTGTATACACCATACATGTATTTGCAGTGGGTATGTTGGGGGATGGAGGAACCCAAAGCAACGAGGAATCTTTTTTTGGATATAGGTCACCAATGGGAACATAGTCAAATGCTACTTGGAGTGAAGATGATTGTATGTAATAACTGAGTAACTCTGCAGGGGTCATCCCATGCCTATGAATCATTCCCCGAACACCGACAAAAGATTCAAATTGTGATTCTAAGGGACTTCCCTCAATCCTTCTGCCAATGGGATTTGGAGAATCAAAAACCACAACTCTCAGGGGATGGGATGTGAGAGATTGGTTATATTTATGTATTTCTACTAAAAGATAATATGCAGATGTAAGAAATGTATAGTATCTTGCACCAACATCTCGAATATCAATAATTATGACATCCAATTCTTCTAAGGCTTCTCTTTTCACCACCAATGATGATTCTGAGTCCCCATAGATATTATGAATTTTTAAATTATTATATGAATAGGACAACTGTGTTCCGGAGACTTGGTCCTGTAGTTCAGCAAACAATCCATGCTCCGGCATAAAAAGAGTTTTTATGGAAAGTTGTTTAGAAAAATACTCAAAATGGTATCCCCTAGATACAGAATACCCGCTTTGGTTGGTAAGGATTCCGATTCTCGCTGATTTGTATTTTTTTATAAAATTTTCAAGCTTCATGATGAAATCAGAGTGCAAATACGGAATTGCGCAAATAAAGAAAGACTCTTCCATTACAAAAAAAGGGATGTTTTCTTTTAATCAACTGTATTTTTATGGGAATTCTTATAAAGATTGTGCATTAAAAGTATTTGATAAATTTTCTTTTTAATTAATTAAAAATGAATTTTCTAATTTCTTTCATATAGACATAGAGTAAAAAGGTTTTTAAACTAAATATATTAAAGTAAATAACTAAGGTATTCCATGCCAATAGATACTTCCATTTCTAACCAAAAAATAGCAATCTCTCCCTCTCAATCCATGTTCGATGAGGGTGCATCCTGTAATTCTCTAAACCTAATCCATGAAGGATCCTATGAAATTGAGAAGGTGTTTGACGGTGTGCTTATACCTATCTTAGAAAATTCAGGAAAAAATCTTACACCCGGCGTGGCTTGTTTATTTACCAATGAAAGGTACCCTGTTAAAATTATCTCCAAATCAGAGGGACTACTTTCTACATACCAAATTACAAGATCCACTATAAAGAAAAATATAATGAGTAAAGCTTCATTGGGTGTTGCTATTTCAAAAACTCTACTCAAAGAAGTACTTGAAATACAAAAAAAAGCAACTGTGATTCATGCGTTAAATGTGAAAACGGAACGTATTGTAGACAATCTTTCCGCTTCCTATTTTGCACTTTACCACGATGCCTTCAAAGATATAAATCCAAAGAAGTACGTTTGGACAGAAGAAGATCCCGAGCATGATCCTACAAACCGTTTGATAAAAAAAACAATAAGCACCTATATAGAAAGGGGTGGTGATCCTGAGATAAAACCTACAAAAGCCTTTTTAAGTGCAACACATCCTGATCTTTTTAAAAAATCATATTCAGAAAAAATTAGCTTTGATGATAAAGAATTTGTATTAATTCGAAAAATGCTTTCTCTCGCCCAACCATTACAAAATACAATTTACGAAGCTGATATTACTATCCTTATTCAACTTTGTGAAAAACTCACAGAATCTTTCTATCATGGTTTGGATGCAATTGAAGAATCATCCAAACAACTCCACTCCAGCTTAAAGGTATTAATTGGTCAAAATGGAATATTAGATAAATTTATAACACTCTTAGATCTGTACAACACAGGTGGGCTTCATAAAAAATCAGAAGATCTCCTGCCCGTATTTGAATTTATATTAAATGATGCCACACCCATTATAGAAACTTATAAATCAATTTTTCACAAGGATTATACTTTGGTTTCTGAAAAGTTTCCTTCTCTAAAAGAAAAAATCTCCAAGCTCCAACAAAAAATTGATCATGCACAAATAGAAACTCATGAAAGTACTACAACCACTGAATCAACCATAGTCCAAGAGGATAATACCGCTATTTTGGCAGCTCTTGAAAACTCATCTTCAAAGATTATGAATTATGCAGAATTGCCCCAAGACCAAATTAGGGAGTATTCAGCACTTATCTTAAAATTAAAATCTCTAAAAAATCCTTTAGATCCAGAGCAGGATGCTAGAGTGATACGTAAAAATCTTACTAAGATCTATTGGGATGCCTATAAGGCTTCTGTTGATAAATTCAACAAGAGCCCAAACTCAGCACCGAAAAGTGTAGAACTTATGTTAAAATTTGGTTTTTTTGATGAAACCCTTTTAGCACCCAAAAACCAAGTCTTCTTACACAATTTCAAAGACCAAATTGATCCGGATGCTGATGTTCCCCTACATCGGGGATCCGATTGGTTAAATAAGGTCACCTATAAGAAAATTCCCCCATCAATTTCAGAATTAGGGGAAACTTATTTTGATAAAATCAAAAGTGAAAGCAAGGATGTTTTGTACAAAAAGGAATCCGATGTTCCGGACTCAGTTGATACTTATATGAGAAGACTGGGGTACGAAATGGAGTCTATGTACCAACCCAATGTTAGGTTGGTAACTGGAAATCCATCCACTTTTTTACCCATCCTTACGGATGCTCATATCATCACTCCATTGGATAAATGTACCCTAACGCACCAAAATCTAAAAGAAGCAATACACCAAATCATCTCCATAGATTACACCGCATTCAATCGTGAGGCTGTTTATAACAATGAAAGCGAAGGTATTCTAAGGGAACTCATCCAAACATCCGTAATACCTGATTTTATCAGTGTTCCCTCGATCGGGACTAAGATAATGATGTGGCAGGATTTAGGTGTGACTAGGGGAGCGGGCTCAAAAGAGACACGCGGGAGAATCATCTTACCCATTTTTATTCAGGGAGACTTAAAAACTATGCTCACGGAAGCAATAGCAGCTTTTAGATGGGAACTCTGCAAAACTATATTAGGTGTTGATTGGAACAATGTAGGAGTGCCATCCTTAACTTCGGAGTACACAGATTATGTGATGTTTTATAAAAAAAACAAAGATCTCTCTATAGAATTAAAAGAAAAAATCGCAATAGAATTCAAACGGTTTAGAACAGATAGGGATAAATTCGTCAATGACTATGTTTTGTGGCTTAAATATGAAAGTGAAGGTATACAAAAATTAAATAGGGTCGTCAGAGGTATGTTTTATAAGTATATACCCTTCCAAAAAATCATTCGGGACAAGATTTCTACCCAACCCGCGTTTTCTGATATTCACACCCGCTTTGTAAACATTAGAGGAAGACAGTATCGAGAACTAGAAGCTAAATACAAAAAATACCAAGAATCCCATGGAGGGGTTATCCCACAAAAAATCCAGGCAAATCTAGATTTTTACAAAGTTTAGTTATTTATACATGTTCGGATAGGTATGATTTTGTGTATTCACGGATGATATCCACCACAAACCTACCCCAACTCTTCGGATCTTCGGTGATTGCCACTTGTTTGATCTTAGGAAAATATCCCACTGGTTTGTATTCGCTGTGTGTTAGTTCAAGTACCCTAAGGTAGTTGTCTATACGCTTCACACGAACAAAATTAATAATTTCGGTTTGGATCCTTTCTTTTGGGATATAACCAATGATGATAAGCTTTGGAAAGAGGGCTTTTTTTAGATGATTGATAAAGTCTGTAAAGCTATCTACCCGATCTATAAAACCTTCATAGGCACCGCCACCTAGGTTCATGATTTGGGTGACAATATCCATAGTGAGGGTGACGCCTTCCATTGTGGTCATGTCAGAGATTATGACAATACCTTCATCAGGCTGAAATATTTTAAATACAGTATCCGGTTTAAACTTTCGACGAAGTAACATGGAAGCAGAAAGGTCTATTTCGCCAGCTTTCTGGAGAATTATTTTTCCTACATTGTCACGAATATTTTCACGACTGATGATAAACCGTTTTTTAGCGGCATTTTGGTTCATAACACGAAATGCTTTAACCTTTTCTTCAATTTCGAAAAGACTATTATAACCAATCTTTAGAATATTTTCTCTACTTTTCTTGTTGTATTCTGATTCTTCCATGTTTAGAGATTGATCGCCTTTATAATCTGTTTATAATTGAGAAAAATGGAAAGTAATTTTTTAGTTTGTTTAGTATTTTTTACAATTCTCATTTCACAAACTCTCTGCCATAAAACCTAGATGCTTTTTCATACTCTACAATAGAAATATTCAGTATTTCCTTTATCATTTCCTTGTAGGATTCTAAACCATCTCCATAACTTATCGGAAAAGAACTGTAAAAAGGTGATAACCCTGGAGTTAGATTTATTTCTAAAAATCTGGGAGTCCCCTCTTTGTCCAACTTCCAGTCTGCCCTTCCAAAACCAAAAAATCCTAATTTATCAGCCAGTCTGGATGTTCCATCTGGTATCAGGCTTAGATTTACTGGATCCTTAGGAATTATTTTTTCAGGCATATAGTTTTTTGATTTTGAATCCTGGCCATACACACCCTCTATCTGGACCTGACAAAGTCTCAGAGTTCGCACATTTTCTTTGCTGCCAATGATGCCTATTGTGTATTCCTCGCCGGGTAGATACTCTTCCAATAGGATAGGAAAAAATACATCGGGTGTTTGGTCAATAGTTACCTTAAGTTCTGAGGAATTTAGTACAATTGAGGATTTGTTTATTCCCAGCGAGGAACCTTCAGAGTTGGGTTTTGCAAATAGAGGAAAATCGAACTCTGGAATCTGGGGAATTTTATCTTTAGAAACACAGAGATAAGAGTTAGGAGTGGGAATACCTAAAGAGCGGGCAATTGATTTAGTGAGATCTTTATCAAGCGTAATACACTGAAGATAGCTATCAGAACCTGTATACGGGAAACCTAAAAATTCTGCTAAGTTAGGGATATAACCTTCTCGATTTCTGGAATAAAATCCTTCCACCAAGTTCCAAAGTATGGTATTTGGTCTTTGTTTTTTTTTTATTTCCGATGTAAGACGATCCAGTAGTTTACTTTTATCATGAAAAGGTGCGTATATCTCTACTTTAAAACCAAGGTCATACAAAGTATCTCGTATATATTCAACAGAATGCTTGCTTTCCCATTCCTGATAAAGTACATTTTCTTGAATTTCTAATTCTGGATAAATATCACAGATCAAAAAGACAGTTCCCTTCATTTGATTTCATTGTAATGGGTATTCTTTCTAACATCGTTCCATATAGTTTCAGGAATCTCCCGATATGAGTTATCATATTCAGAGTCAATAGGTTCGGGGCTCAAATGATAGGTTCCTCTGAGTGCAGATTTGAAAACATGGTTTCTGGTACCCTTATGGAATCCTACATACCAATCTGGACTTAGAGTGACCTTTCCCCCTCCCCCGGGTAGATCATTTACAAATTGAGGTATTCCCATCCCTCCTATTTTTCCCCTCATGTACTCAATGATTTCCAATCCCTTTGCCAATGGAGTACGAAATCCCCTTGAGCCCGGTATCAGTTCGGGATCATACATATAATAAGCCCTTACTCTCATTTCTAATAACTTCCTATGAAGAGCGAGCATTTCTTCACCTGAATCATTGATCCCTTTTAAAATAACGCATTGATTCCCAACACTTATTCCCACTTTCAAAAGCTTTAAAATAGATTGCTTTGCTTCCTGGGTACATTCTTTTACATGATTAAATTGCGTATTACAAAAAATACTCAGTTTATCTGTATTATATTTTTCTAAAATATGCAAGAGCATTGGTGTGATTCTAAAGGGAAGAGTTACTGGATTTCTTGTGCCAATTCTACAAATTTTTATACTTTCAATTTGTTCTAAATTTTTTAAAATATACTCAATCCGAGAATCACTTAAGTTTAAAGGATCTCCTCCTGATATCACAACATCTGATACTTCAGGAGTATTTCTTAAGTATTCAAAACAAAGATCTAAATCCTCTCCTGACATTCTCTCATTGTTAAATGATACTTTTCTTCCTCTCATGCAGTGTCTGCAATAAACAGAACACTCCTGATTTGAAAATAAAAGAACACGATCATCGTACATTCTCGTAAGTCCACGTACAACAGATAATCTTTCTTCATGCAAGGGATCAGGACTTTCTTCTGGAGCAAAAAATGTTTCTTCCTCAGTGGGAACTATCATTCTTCGAATAGGACAATTGGGATTATATGGATCGGATAGTAAAAGGTAGTACGGTGTGGTACCTACATTTAATCTAATAGATTTTTCAATACCAATGATTTCAGAAGGAGTCAATTCAAAGTATTGATTTAAATCATTTCCCTTAATTCTATTTTTTAATTGGAATTGGGTTGTATTGAAGTCAGGATTTACTTTGAGTGCTTCGCGGTTTCTCTCAATGAGAGAAACATTAGTTATCATCTTCTTCAGATTCACCTCCATTTTCCTTTGCCCAATTGATTAAAATTTGTTTTTTTTCGGGTGAAAGATTTGCATCTCTATGAATAAGTGTATAACCAAATAAAGGCATTTCATCCGTTTCAATATCCTCTATCATACTTCTAAATTTTGATCTTTTCTTTGAATCTGACAGTTCTTCAAATGTAGAAAAGTTCATTTCTTCCCTACCCTCTTTTATGTGGTTACTTATGACGATAGATATTGGAAAAATATAAGAGTAGAATGGATATTTTGTTTCATAAGAATGACAATCATAGCAAGAAGTTCTAAGAATCTCTTTTACTTCTTCAGGTGCAATGATTTCTGCTGTAACCACTCCTCTGGATCTATCAATCGGTATGAGGGATAGAAGAAATATGGATATAGGAACGAGAATAACTGCAAGTAATATATGTTTCATTTTATTTCTACCCTATGAATTTCATTTAATTCAACTTTCCAATTTTTTATAATAGAGTTTAATAAATTCAATTGGATTTCACCTTCTTTACCTTCAATGGAAATTGAGTCTATATTAGCTGTTTCAAAATTTTCTAATTGTTTTACTTTTAATGGATCCAAACTAATTCTAAATATTTCAAATTCTTCGATCACTTCTTTTTTTATAGCCTCTTCCCTTACATAGAATGGCTTTACAATACTCAATGTTATCTTACTTATTTTTCGTTTAGATGATAATTTGATAATTTTCAATCCATAAAATGCGGTTAGGAGATGCATTTCTCTTTCAAATGATTCCTGTGAACGAAAAGAGAGAGCACTTGTCCCACCAAATTCCAAAGAAAGCAAAATCCCTTCTGGAGTCTTTTCTACTTTTGATTCTTTGTATAAATCTTTGAGGACTTTTTTAGAGAGATCAACTAAAAAGATTTCATCCGGTAATTTTAAAGTATCTTCCAAGCCCAATGATTCTTTGGGTTTTTTTTCGCAGGCATTGAATCCCATATATAAAATTAGGAGTATTGTCATTGTTCGATACATACTTTCCCTCCAGCCCAATTCTAAATATTTAGAATGTATGTATTTCACGCTACTGCAAAAACTTTCTTTTTCCATCTAAAATCAGAAAAAAGCTAAGGAAATTTTTCCAATGTTTTTTCTTACTCACCATTCGTAATCCTATGTATTGGTTGCTTTTTTTGGAGTGATTGGTAAATTGATATGTATGGAATGTATCTGGCAAGTAGGTGTAGTATGTAAAGAGTCACTTGTAAATTCTCCCTTTTTCTATTGGATCATTGCAGGCTTTAGTTTGGTTTTTTTGGAATTTTTTGTTCCGGGGATATTTATAATTTTTTTGGGGTTGGGGGCTATTTTCACCGGTGTTGTTGTTTTGGTTTCTCCCATCCAAATGGGTACCCAAATTTTAGTTTGGGTTTTGTCTTCTGGATTGATAATTCTCGTTGCCAGTCAATTTTTAAAAAATTTTTTTCCGTCTGATGAAAGCTATGCAGAAAGTGCCAATAAAGATGACTACATTGGAAAAACAGTACTAGTTGTGAAAAGAGTAGAACCCGGGTCAAAAGAAGGAAGAGTACAGCTCCAGGGAACTGAATGGTATGCTACTTCCATCAATCACACCCTAGAGATTGGTGAAAATGCAAAAGTATATGACCGAGAAAATTTATTGCTTATTATTGAAAAAAGTGAATAAATATACTCAAATAAATTTAAATTAAAGAGTTACATAAAATGGACAATATCTTAACTATTTTTAGTATAATAATAATTATAATTATACTAAAAACCATCATTATTACGCCCGAAAAGTATGCATTTATTTTAGAACGATTCGGAAAATTCAACAGAACCTTAGAAGCGGGGTACCACTTTGCTATTCCTTTTGTAGATGTAGTGAGATATAAACATACCCTCAAAGAGTTAGCATATGATGTGCCTCCACAAGAATGTATTACGAAAGATAACGTTCCTGTGGAAGTTGATGGAATCTTGTACTTAAAGGTAATTGATCCTTATAAAGCTAGTTATGGTATTGATAACTATCTTTTGGCTACCACCCAACTTGCTAAAACTACCCTTCGAGCAGAGATTGGAAAATTAAATTTGGATGCAACATTTTCCGAAAGAGACTCTATCAATAGTAAAGTTGTAGCACAGATAGACAATGCTACCGATCCATGGGGCTTAAAGGTAACCAGGTATGAAATAAAAAATATTTCACCACCCAAGCAGGTCTTAAATTCCATGGAGCAACAAATGCGGGCTGAAAGAGAAAAAAGAGCAGAAATCACAATCTCAGAGGGGGAAAGGGCTTCTAGAATCAATCGCTCCATAGGGGAAAAACAAGAAGCAATTAATATTTCAGAGGGTGAGAAGATCAAGAGAATCAATGAGGCAAATGGAAAGGCAGCCGAGATAGAATTCATTTCACTAGCTACCGCAAATGGTCTAAAATTGATAGGGGCTGCTATATCAAAAGACGGAGGAAAAGATGCGGTGGATCTCCAAATAGCCCAAGGGTATCTAGAAGGTTTGGGGAAAATATTTACATCCTCTAAAACAACCGTGCTTCCTCCCAACCTTGCAGGAATTGTGGGAGTATTTGAAGGATTATCAAAAGTCACAAACAAAATACCATCTATCCAACAAAACCCAAATCGTGGAGAAAAAAAATGAGCCTATCTTTAATTGTATGGTCACTTGGAATTTTTTATGTTGCATTTAAGTTTGTCAGAAGCATTCGAATTGTCAATGCCCAAGAAGTATTGATTGTTGAACGCTTGGGAAAGTACAACCAAACTCTTGAAGCTGGATTACATTTTCTAATCCCTTTTATAGATAATATCACTTATAAACATATACTAAAAGAACAGGCAATAGAAGTTCAACCTCAGATTTGTATAACAAGAGATAATGTCCAAGTCAAGGTAGATGGTGTACTCTACATAAAAGTAATGGATCCTTACAAAGCAAGTTATGGAATAGAGGATTATAAATTTGCTTCCATCCAGCTATCCCAAACAACCATGAGAGCAGTCATTGGGACAATGGATTTAGATGAAACCTTTGAAGCAAGGGAGATAATAAATCATAGAATTGTTGAAGTAGTTGAGGCAGCAGCAGATCTTTGGGGAATCAAACTAAATCGATACGAAATACAGAATCTCACACCTCCCAAATCGGTTTTAGAATCAATGGAAAAACAAAAAACTGCCGAACTTAACAAAAAAGCAGATATATCAATGTCAGAGGGTGACAGGGATTCGAAAATCAATAAGTCCCAGGGTTTGAAAGAAGAGGCAATCAATAAGTCAGAAGGAGAAAAACAAAAGAGAATCAACGAGGCAGAAGGAAAGGCAAAAGAAATAGAGGCGATTACCACCGCAACCGCGAAAGGAATTGAAACAATTGCAGGAGCAATTAGGTCTAAGGGCGGGAATGAAGCAATCCGTCTTCAAATAGCACAAAATTTTATCTCACAATTTGTTCATCTAGCAAAAAACAACACAGAGGTTGTGCTTCCAATTGATTTAACCGATATTGAAAATGTGACCAATGCATTTGTAGGGCAGATGTCCAATAAAAAAGATTCATAGAGGATTCGTATGGCACTCTCTTCCGATCAAATAACAGAACTAAAAAGATTTCAAAAAATTTTAAACCAATTGGATAAAATCAGTTCTGTTTCAAACAGTGAAGATCAAAAGAAGAGAGTTTCCAAAGAAATTCAAAAGTACAAAGCTAAAGTTCTTGTTATCTCACCAAGTGGAATTCCTGATACAATCCAGTCTATTTCGAAATCTGACCTTCATTCAGACGATTCCAATAATTCAAAAAATAAAAAAGATAACCAACAGTCAATTTTTGATAATTTAGTTGTGATGAGACTTTGTCCTCACTCCACTGATCCCGAGATCAATCTTCTCTCCACTCTCATCAATCTCTTCGAAATTGAATATATTCCTGTCATAAGTGATGCACATATAAAGTTTGATTTTTCAACATTAAGCGAAAGAAATTCAGTGATTAAGTTATTTGAAAATATTAAAAGAACCATTAAAGTATTAATTGAAACCATAGAAGAATATGCATCCACCGATAAACAGGAATTTAAAGAACAGATGGGAAGGATGAAGAATAAACAATCCAGAGTATTTATTTCTGAAGCTTCTGAACTTTTTAAAAGCATGAAAACATTTGTAGATAAAATCCTTCATGATATATCAGAAGGTGAAAACATAATTAATAATTTAGAAGAAGTCATACGTTTTAATCCGAAAACAGAAAGTGCAACACTTTTACAGGGAAAAAAAATAAAATACGCCCTCGAAGAAATAAGTACTTTTTTAGAAACAGCACTAGACAATATTTCCATCCCAAAATGAAATCTCACCAAAATCCCCTTTGGATATCAGAAGGTGATCCCACAGGAATCTCCTATGAACTTCTAGAAAAGTCTTATGAAAATCTATTTAAGCTATCCCAAAATATACCCATTTTCCTTGTTAAAAGCCAAAACACCTTTCTACCTAATTTTTTTTTAGAACACTCAATACAAACAAAACTACCAAAGAGTGGGCTATACTATATTAACTCTAAATATTTTAACCAATTCAAAGATCACTCTTTTGAATTGGGGAAGCCGGATACAAAAAGTGGATTTTGTTCTTATTTGTCATTGACCTATACATGCAAACTGATTCAAAAATATGGGGGAAACCTAATCACACTTCCCCTGAGCAAAGAATGGGTATTAAAGTGTGAAAATATAAAATTTTCAGGTCATACAGAGTTCTTGGCTGATTATTTTAATACCAATACATACATGATTATGTATTCAAAAGAGTGGAAAGTGCTTGTGCTAACAACTCATATTCCATTAAAAGATGTAGTACGAAAATTAAAAAAAATAAAGTGGAAGAAACTTTTTTCAGCAATTCAAAAATCTAATTTTTTTCCAAATCCAAAGATAGGTTTCTGTGGTATCAACCCCCATGCAGGAGAGGGGGGAAAAATTGGTAGGGAAGAAGATACTATCCTATCCCCTGTTTTAAAGAAATACTCAATAAAAAATTTTTTACTCCGGGGCCCTTTCTCGGCAGATTCAATTTTTACAGAAGAATGGAAGGGTCGATTTGATCTAATTGTAGCATGTTACCATGACCAGGGATTGGCTCCTTTTAAGGCATTGGTAGGCAAGAAAGGAATTAATTTGACAATTGGACTTCCATTCACCCGTGTTTCACCCGACCATGGTCCTGCGTTTGAAATTGCAGGAAAAATGGTAGCAGATCCTTCAAGCCTTCATAATTGTTTAGAATTTATAGAGTCTATTTCTTCTCCCGAATTTCCTGCGTGATTTTTAAAAAGTTTTCAACTTCTTTTTTACTTCCCGTGATAAAGGTTGTTCTTTGGTGAAGTTCATTTGGTTGGATATCCAAGATTCTCTCGCCTTTTGTTGTAACTGCCAATCCTCCCGCTTGTTCTACAAGATAAGCCATTGGAGCTGCTTCGTAGAGAAGCCTTAATTTTCCCATAGGGTATTTCTGAGATTTTGTATCTTCTGGGTATAAAAAAATTCCTCCTTTGAGGAGGTTTCGATGGAAATCGGCAACTAGAGATCCTACATATCGGGAGGTTTTTGGTTTGTTATTATTTTCAATAGATTTAATTTTTCGTATGTATCCCTTAACTTCTTCTGACCAATAATCATAATTTCCTTCATTGACAGAATAAATTTCTCCCGTTTCAGGAATTGTAATTGAGGGATGAGATAATAAAAATTCTCCACAGGAAGGATCCAAGGTGAAACCAACCACACCTTTCCCAAAACTCAGAACCATCATGGTAGAAGAGCCGTATAGAATGTATCCCGAACATACCTGCAATGCTCCTTTTTGAAGGAGATCTTCCACTGTTCCCATAGTGTTCATGGGTGTTTTTCTTAGATGGATAGAAAATATAGTACCAATTGAAACATTTGTATCTATGTTAGAGGATCCATCTAATGGATCAAATGCCAAAGTATACTTTCCTACTTTGTACTCCTTTGGGATTTCAATGATTCCATCAGATTCTTCACTGGCCATCACACAGAGGTGTCCAGAAATTTTTAGTGCATTTGTAATCAAGGTATCAGCATATTGGTCAAGTTTCATTTGGGTTTCTCCCTGGACATTGGTGTCCTCTGTAGCACCCAAAAAATTTTCTAGTAAACCTGCTTTTCTCACTTCTCTTGAAACAATCTTAACTGCATATACCAAATGGCTCATGAGTGCAGTAAAATCACCCGTGGCATAAGGAATTTTAAGTTGCCCTTCTATTAAAAATTGTGATAAACTAATCATATCCTTTGGATGGATTTTATTCATAGATTGTATTCCTTATTTAATTCAATACGTTAGATTCATATACTCTCTTTAAATTTCAAGCAAAACTCTCTAACCTTTGAATATGATTTTTTTATCCTTATTTGTAAAAAATATTCCTCAATTTAAGAAATAATCCAATTATTAGAAGTAGTAGATAAGTAAGTGAAGTTGTACTTTTTAATAGATTTTATTTCATTTAAAATTGGAATGGGTTGCAGTATACCAAATGGATTATAATTTTTTGTAATTTCCCCTAAAAAATAGGATAATCATTTTTTATAAATATAATTACAAGGTAAACAGTAAAAATTTTGATAAATATTATCAGCATTCTACTTTTAGGATTAACAATGAATTTAAATAGTGATGAGGGAATGTGGACATTAGACAATCTACCACTCCCCTACTTAAAAGAAAAGTACAGGTTTACTCCTGCCGTATCCTTTTTAAAAAATACCCAACTCAGTTCAGTTCGTTTCAATGATGGTGGATCAGGTTCATTCGTTTCCAATCGGGGATTAGTACTTACAAACCACCATGTGGCTATGGGTCAATTGCAAAAAATATCCCACCCAAAATCTGATTATGTTAAAAATGGATTTTTAGCCAAAACAAGAAAAGAGGAATTAAAATGTCCTGATCTAGAGCTAAACATACTTATAGAAATGGAAGATGTAACACAAATCATAAAAGATTATGTAAAAGGTATAGATTCACATCAATTAATAGAAAGCAAAAGAAAAGAAATTATATCAAATTTAGAAAACATATCTCATCAAAAAACTGGTTTGAGATCTGACGTAGTTGAATTGTATCACGGAGGAGAATTTTGGCTTTACAAGTACAAAAAATATACTGACATACGCCTAGTACATTCTCCAGAACTCCAAGCTGCTGCTTTCGGAGGTGATACAGATAATTTTCAATATCCAAGATATGCATTGGATTATGCATTTTTTAGAGTATACGAAAATGATAAACCTATTCATTCAAAAAATTTCTTTAAATGGAATGGTAAAGGCGCAAAAGAAGGTGAGCTATTATTTGTCTCAGGTCACCCTGGCTCTACAGACAGGCAAAAAACACTGAGTGAGATCTTATTTTTAAGAGATCATTCCTTTCCAGAATATTTGATAATTCTTAAAGAAAAGATCAATTCTATGAAAGAATATTCTAACCGTGGTAAAGAAGAAGAGAGGAGAGCTAGAGGAAGTATACTCGGAATCGAAAACTCAATAAAAGCAATTCAGGGGGAATATTCTGCTCTCTTACATGCAGAAACTATCCAGAGCATAGAAACTAACGAAAATAAGTTGAAAGAGATTGTAAATAGTAATCCAGATTTTAAAAAAGAGTATGGTAATATTTGGGATAATATTGAAAAAGTTCAGAAGAAAATGGTGGATAGAAAAAAAGAAATGTACTACCAAAAAGTTTCTGGTGATTTAGCTTCTTTAGCACTTTCTTTAGTTCGATATGAAATGGAAATAAAAAAACCAAATGAGGAAAGATATGAAGAATATCGAATTTCCTCTTTAGAATCAACCCAATTGCACTTACTCACAAGTGCTCCAGTATACAAAGATAAAGAGATTGTATCACTTTCAAAAAGTTTAGAATTAGCAAAGAAAGAACTTTCAGAAGATAATAATTTTGTTAAAGTTGCTATTGGAAATGAAAATATACTCACATTGTCCAAAAAATTAATAGAATCCACATCTTTAGACAACCCAGAATTTCGAAAAAACCTACTAAAAAACCCCCATTTGATTGCAACATCAGATGATCCAATGTTGGTATGGATTCGTAAACTTGAACCAATCTATAGAAGCAATCGGGATTGGATAGAAAAAGAAGTGGAAGCAATTTTAACTATTGAAGGTGGTAAACTTTCTGATCTTCGGTTTAAAATATATGGCAGAAATACATATCCAGATGCTACATTTACCCTTAGATTAAGTATAGGTACAATAAAAAGTTATGAGATAGATGGATGGAAAATTCCAGCATTCACTACCTTCTATGGTTTATTTGAAAGAGCCTATGGATTCAATAAAAATAAAGAATATCTACTTTCAGATAATATAAAAAAAAGTAAAGATGAAATTAATCTTAACTCCAGAATTAATTTTTGTAGTACGCATGATATTACAGGAGGAAATTCTGGCAGTCCCGTTATCAATACTAAGGGGGAAATAGTAGGTTTGATTTTTGATGGAAATGCATATAGTCACTCTCTATCTTATGCATATACAGACAAAAATGCAAGATCAGTATCTGTTCACACAGAGGGGATTGAAGAAGCATTAAAAAATATTTATAAAGCCAAAAATATTTTATCTGAATTAAAGGAATAAAGTAAAAATCATTTTAATTTAATATATGAATCTATCCTTTAACATAAAAAGTAAAATATTTCTTATATTTTTAGTTTTTTTAGTAATACATAATTTGTATCCACAGGAACCCGATGAACATGGGGAAATTACTTTAAAATTAGATGAAAAAACTATTTACACTGATTTATTCAAAAGCTGTGAAAGGGGAGATTTAAAAAAGGTAATCTATTTGGTGGAAGAGTACAGTCCAAATTTAAACCAAAAAAACAAAAAAGGTAGTCCTCCCCTAATCATTGCTTCCTTGAGTGGGAGTAAAGATATAGTCCGGTATCTACTTTCTAAAGAAGTTGATATAAATATTACAGACAAAAATGGTAATACATCAATCCTTAACTCTCTTCTAAGAGGG
This sequence comes from Leptospira interrogans serovar Manilae, assembly GCA_945887855.1. GTDB lineage: Bacteria > Spirochaetota > Leptospiria > Leptospirales > Leptospiraceae > JACKPB01. The sequence continues at coordinate 64,116 of CAMCZP010000011.1, forward strand.
AATCTAGAAATAGCAAAAATTATTTTAGAAAAAAAACCTAAACTAACAATTAAAAATAAAAAAGGGATTTCTCCACTATTGATTTCTTCAGCAAATGGATATTTTGATATTTTAGAGGATATACTCTCTCAACCAGTAGATATAAACCAACAAGACGAAGATGGTAATACTGCACTACACTTTAGTATACTTGGTGGTCATGAAGATATTGTTGAATTACTACTAGACAAGGGCGCAAATATTAAGATCCACAATAAAAAAGGAAAATCACCAGTTGCCCTAGCTTCAGAGTCAGGTATTTTTGAACTCTTAGAAGTTTTTAGAAAGAATCCTAATGCTCTACTTAAATTAAAGTTTATTGAAATTGGGAGTGTTACCACCGAGACAAATAAAGATGGGATATTGAGCATTAAACCTAAAGATTTGACAAATAGAGAGATTAAACAAAATCAAATTCTCTATTTTTTAGATAACTCTGATAAAGAAATTGGGTATGGAAAAATATACCTTATAAACCCAAAATTCATTAGAATAAAGATAGATTCAGGAGAAATACAATTAGGAAGTAAAGCGGGGTACTTTGAATGACCTTGGACAAAAATCTTTTGTAATGAAAAAGTTTTTTGTAGACTTTTTTTTACGTTCAATTCTAATTCTAAATATAATAGAAAAATAATGTAAAATAGAATTCATTGAGTACTACAAATTCTATTTACATTTACAGGAGGCAATATGGCCAACCCAAATCCCAAACTAATTCGTTACATCCGTGAAACCGCAGACCGTCTAGAAGGTGGTGCTGATTACCAATGGGGTCACCAAGGACAATGCAATTGTGGGCATATAGTTCAAACAATAACAGAGCTCTCCCCCTCAGAAATCTATCATAGAGTCATACAAACCACTGGAGAATGGAGTGAATTTGCAAATGACTATTGCATGGGAACTAATCTTGAAATAGAAGAAATTCTTGATACTTTAAATTACCAGGGGTTGTCCAGAGAAGATATGCGAAATCTTGAATATCTTTCAGATGAGAGCATTCTCTCCAAACTTCCCGGTGGTAAACGTTATTTGGAAAAAAACAAGAGAGAAGATGCCATTATCTATATGAGAACATGGGCTGACCTTCTCGAAGAAAAAGATATTCCCAAAAAAGAATTAGTTACTGTTTGATTGAACTGGTAACACTCCTTGAAAACAAAAGGTCTGTTACCATTTTCCATATAGATTGCATAAAAAATCCTACAAGGCCAGGTATGGAAACTTGAAGGGCAACTTCTATTAAATTTACCCTACCGAAAACAGAAAACAAAGAGAATATAGGCGGTAAAAAGAAAAAAAGTGAAATGATTCGTATGTGAATATCAGGGGAGCCCATCCAAAGGAGAACTCCGCTGATCCCTAGATTCAAGAAAATAAGATTCCACAAAATCAAAGACATTCTGGGTAAATAGTAAATTAAATCAAGTTTAGGATTAGATAGATTTGAATTTAGGATTTCACTTAAAATAAAATTCTGAGCACAATCCAATAAGATTATAAATATAAGTAAAAGATAATAGAAAGCTCTGACTATCGCAGGAGGAGAGGACATTTTAGAAGCAATTTCAAATATACTTAAGAAATAAATTGAGTATAAAAATATATACAAAAAGTCCAATTCCAATGTTTGCAGGATCAATCCAAGATTTTTAGCAAGATTTTCATCCCCCACTTTACCAACAATATTCATAATATTTTCGTAACTAGAAGAGAGTTCTAAAGCTAATGGAAAGAAGGTAAAACCAGAATGATACTCATGAGCAGGTAGACTGGAAGTTAGGGAATGGTTAAAATATCCCATACTGGAAAACAATAAACCAGAAAAAAAAACAAATCTATATAGATAGCTTTCTCCTAATTTCATAAACATTCCCCAGTGAAAAATCTAATTGGAAAAAATAGCAAGTTTTTCTTTTTTTACGTTTTTTAAGTTAAAATCTCAATTCTGAAAATGTGAATACAAATCTTGACTCGTGTGGGGAATCACAAAAATTGGAATATAGCACTTCTACCCCCACCAATCGAAATAGCCGCTTTCGAAAATAAAATGGAACTGGGGGATACCCAAAGGAGAGAAAAAAATGCGAGCATACGAGATAACAAATATTCTTCTGGATCATCCTCAATCCGTCACAGAAGAAACCAAAACAACTGTGAAGGATATTTTAAAAAAATATTCAGTTGAAATCACAGGCGAAGAAGACTGGGGTCAAAAAAAACTCTGGCATAAAATTAGAGGAAGCGAAACCGGAGCATTTTTTCATTTGAAATGCAAAGCTGAACCCAAGGTGATTGCCAATCTAGAAAATGAATTTAAGCTCAACCAAAATATCTTAAGATCTCTTATCGTCACAGTCTAAAAATGGCTAATGATTTAAACAAAGTCATGCTGATTGGACGGCTTACAAGAGATCCTGACTTCAAAAGTGTAAAAGGTTCATCTGTTGCAAATTTTTCATTGGCTAACAATCGAACCTATACAGTGAACAATGATCGAAAAGATGAGACTCATTTTTTTGATTGTGAAGTTTGGGGAAAACTTGCTGAAGTACTAAGAGACTACGGTAAAAAAGGAAAACAGATAGCTGTGGAAGGTCGCCTTGCCCAGTCTACATGGGACACTCCTGATGGTAAAAAAGCATCTAAAATTAGAGTGCGTGTGGAAACCTTTCAATTGTTAGGTGGAGGCAACCCCACTCCTGGCAATTCCAACACTTCATACGATTCCGCATCACCTGTTTATGAAGAAATGGCTCCTGTTGACTATTCAGAAGATGAACCAATATTTTAATAAAATTTCGAGGAAATTATGTCAGACATAGAAACAAATCCAGTTGAAGTAAAAGAAATCCAACCAACCAAAGAAAAAGTATATTCCAAACGTAACGATGATGATGACGACGATGAGGACAAAAACTTTCGAGGAAAAGATGGTGATGGTAAATATCCTAAAAAAAATACGAAGTACAAACGAAAAGTTTGTAAATTTACCGCGGATAAACAATTAGCAGCTGCTTTAGATTACAAACGAGTAGATATTCTAGAAAGGTTTATCACAAATCGTGGAAAAATACTTCCCAGACGAATTACAGGAACTTCTGCAAAATGGCAGAGAATCTTAGTAAGAGAAATAAAAAAAGCCAGAGCAGCAGGCTTACTGCCATACAAGGTTTTATAAGAGGTAAGATATGAAAGTAATACTCCAAAAAGACTTTCCAAATTTAGGGGATGCAGGTGACATCAAAGATGTTTCTGATGGATATGCTAGAAATTTCTTAATTCCTCAAAGAATTGCAACTAGGGCAGATGAAAGTTCAACAAAAATTGCGATTCACCAAAAGAAGATGATTGAACTTAAGAAAGAAAAAAGAAAAAAATCAATGCAAGATATATCAAGTTCATTAAAAGGCAAAGAGGTTGAGGTTTTAGTAAAAGTGGGAGAAAACGATAAACTATTTGGTTCTGTCACACCGCAAGATATTTCCAATGCTCTTAAAAAAATAGGCTTTGAAATTGATAAACGTAAAATTGAAATAACAGAAACCATCAAAGCATTAGGTACCTTCCAGGCTAAGATTAAATTAGCAGATGGAATTATCAGTGCATTACAGGTAAAAGTTACAAAACAAGATTAAGAGTAAATGAACTCCGGTCCTCTATTTGAGAATGAGTCTGAAAAATCCTTTTTAGCACACCTTCTCATTAGGGGAGCCACTGGAGGTACAGATTTTGGTGTTTCCTCGGAAGACTTTTTTAACGACTTCCACAAAAGAGTATTCCAATCCATTTTAGATTTAACAGATGGGAACATTCCCATCGATCCCCTCTCCGTAACAAATCATCTTCGGGAAAATTCCCGTTTTAGGGATGAGACAAAAGAATCTGAATATATAATAAATTTATATAGCAACGCTATTATAGTCCAACCACTCTCCTATTACTCCAAAAGAATTAAAAAACTTTCTGATAGACGAAAGTATCTGCGCACACTCCAGGATGCAATTGAAACCATTCATTCCGATCCAGATGACAATGAAAACTTATTCACAAAGGTAGAAGGTGATCTCTCCAAAATAGCAAGAACTGTCCAAAGCCGTGGTCTTCGATTGGTAAAAGAAGATAAGAGTGAACTTTTGGATTATGTCAAATTGATGTATGAAACCAAAGGGGCTACCACAGGTTTAAAGACCCACTTCCATGAGCTAGATGAGGTCACTACAGGCTTGAAACAACACGAGTTGATGATTCTCGCCGCAAGGCCCGGTATTGGCAAAACAACCCTTGCTTTAAACATCGCCACCAATGTTGCAATCAAAGATAAGAAGACCGTGGCTATTTTTTCTTTGGAAATGAGTCGTTTAGAATTGTTGATAAAAATGATTTGCTCGGAAGCCAGAATCAATTCTAAACTTTTAAAAACAGGAGCAGTTCATCCCAACGATCAAAACAAATTATTGACTTCAATAGTAAATGTAACTTCAGCTCCCATTTATATAGATGACAGTGGCGCACTTACAATTTGGGAATTTAAAAGCAGAGTCAGGCAACTACAAATCACAACTCCGCTGTCCTTAATCATTGTGGATTATCTTCAAATCATGGATGATCCAACCGTAAAAGATAGCCGTCAGGCTGCAGTCTCCTCCATCTCCAGAAACCTGAAACAAATGGCAAGGGAAGCCAATTGCCCGGTGATTGCCCTTTCCCAGATGTCTCGAGATGTTGAAAAAAGATCTAAAGACCAAAGACCCATGCTTTCTGACCTTCGTGAATCGGGAGCCATTGAACAAGATGCTGATATTGTTGCATTTATCCATAGAGAAACTAGGGATGATAAATCAAAAAAGGATGATGATATCCAGGAGGACAGAAAAAACAAAGCTGAAATCATTATTGCCAAGAATAGAGCGGGAGCTCAAAAATCTTTTGATTTACTATTCACTCCTGAGTATGGAAAATTTGATAATTTATGATAAAATTTATTTTGATACTTTCTTGTCTATTCACAAGTCTCTCTCTATTCTCCCAAGATGTACTGAATAAAGTTTATGCTGTAATAGGCAAAAAATCAATCACAGAATTGGATTTTGAAAAAGGTGAGGAAAGATTTAAAAAGCTATATAAATCAGGAAAATCTCCCTACAAAGGATCCAACAGAGCCCAAGTATTAGATTTTTTAATATCTCGAGCAGTCATTGAAATCACAGCGGATGAAGAAACCATTACAATAAATGAAAAGAGAGTAGAATCAGAAATAGAAAAGATCATGGAAAATTCAGGTTATTCTGATAGAGCAGGATTTGAGAAATTTATTTCCGAAAAAGCAGGAGTTCCTTTTGAAGTTTGGGTTGCAGAACTACCTTACCAAATCATGAAAAACCAACTCATGCAAGTTCGCGTTCCAGTTAAATCTCCATCTGAAGATGAAATACAAAAATGGTACAACAACAACAAACAAAAAATTGGCTTTGAATTTAAATTTAGAGAAATAGTAATCAATCCGAGACCTGGTGGTATCAATGAAGAAACAAAGATACTATCGGAAATTAAGTCCATCCAAAAAGAAATTAAAAAAGATAAAAGTTCATATAATTTAATAGCATCAGGGCCCAGAAATAATTCTGTTCATAAGGGTGGTTTTGTAGATTGGACACCAGTTGCAGAGATCTATAAAAATAATAAATTTATAGCAAACTATTTAATGCAATTAGAACCAGGAAATGTTTCCGATGTATTTCGAGATGAAAAGAATAGATATTGTATCTTAAAATCTGAAGGGAAAAGAACTACTCCAATTGATATGATAAGAAGATATATTCAACAAATACTACAAGGAGAAAAAGTAGAAGAATCGTTTGAAGATTGGATCAGAGAGAGAAGAAAAGAACTATCTATCTATATTTATGACAAAGAATATATTGCTGAAAATAAATTAGATCCACCAGATGAATCTTTTAATTTAGATAAAATAAAAGAAAAATGAATATTGTTGTTAAAGAACCAAGTTTACTTGCAATATATCTATCTCAAAATCAAAAGAAAATATTAGGTCCCAATATAAATGAATCACTTTTTAAAAACTTCACAAAAAGAATTAAGAATGTATTTCCTGAAATTTTAATTTATTCTAATTATGTAATTCCTACACTAGATACTACCGTTCTATCAATTGAAAGTGAAAAAGATTTTTTATTAGAAGTATCCAAACTACTTCCTCCCTCTGAGTCAGAAGATAAAGATTTCGATGAAATATATATAGCATATTTTAATGGAATCTATCCACTTCTATCTACTAACTCCACGAAATCATTAGTAGATAGGCATAAGAAATATATTTCTCAATACTCATATAGTGAAAATTTACCAAATGGGATAGTTCCTATTCTAATATCTAGAGAGTTTATTAGCACACTTCCTGATAAGCTGGAAATTAGCTTTCATGAATATTTATTAAAAAATATTAATAACTATGACACAGAAATTTATTTTGAATCCCCAGATCTTAGAAATTTAAGATTAGATTTTACATTAAAAGATTTTCGCTCTATAAATTTATGTAATAATTTATTAAATATAAATAATGAAATAGAGTATAAAGATATTTTACCCACACTACAAAAAAATCCTTCATTTTTTAGAAGTTCCCCTTCTTATATAGAACTAGAACTTTTTAGAGGATGTAATCTTACATGTTCATTTTGCCCTCGTACTACTATTTCTATGGACAGAGAAAATACTTAATTTTCTAAGTCTGAAATTTCAAATCTAATAATTGATTTAAATTCTTTTAAGGATGATTTTACAATTTGTTTTGGTGGTATGGGAGAACCTCTACTACATCCTGATCTTGTTGGAATAATAGATGAAATATTAAATGAAAATAATTTAAAAGAATTGATAATTGAAACGGCTCTTTATCCAAATACTGACAAATTATTCACTTATTTAAAGATGCTACCTGAAAGTAAGAAATCTAAAATTATTATAATTGTGAATTTAACTACTCTTAAGGAAAATCAATATAAAAATTTATATGGAAGCAATGCAAATGGCCTCAATGATATATTAAATAAAGTAAATGAATTAACATCCATACTAAATTCTAAATCACTTTATGTTCAAATGATAAAAATAAAAGAAATAGAATCTGAAATAGAGGATTATTTTAATTATTTTGAAAAATTAGATATCCAAGTACTTTTGCAAAAATATAATTCATTTGCATCACGTATGCCTGAAAAAAGGGTAAGTGATCTAACTCCAATCAAAAGAGAATTCTGTTGGCATCTAGCTCGCGACCTATATATCCAATCAAACGGAGATGTATCTGCATGTAAACAGGTAGAGGATATAGTAATAGGCAATATAAAAAATCAATCACTTCAAGAGATATGGAAACAAAATTCAAAAAGATTTAGTCACTCATTTAATGATGAACATGGAGAAATAGATTTACCCTGTTTAAAATGTGATGAATGGTATACATTTAATGCCTGAAATATTTGCATTCATTCAAGCAAGAAGCACATCCTCAAGACTACCACAAAAAGTACTTCAGATATTTTCCGAAAATCCTAATCTTACAATCTTAGATCATATTTTCAATAGAATATCACAAGTTTTACCTAAAGATAGAATAGTTCTACTAATTCCAAATTCTGATACTCCATTGATTGAATTTTGTAAAAAAAATAGTTATCAATATTTTGAGGGAAGTGAACAAAATGTAAGAGAGAGATATATTTCTGCTGCCTTACATTATAAAGCTGATAAAATTATACGTATAACAGGGGATAATCCTTTTTTAGATATTCTTCATGTAGAAATGCTAACTGAATGCTTATTCTCTACTAATTTAGATCTAATATCTTTTTATGGACTTCCAATAGGAATGGGAGCTGAAGCATTTACTATTTCTTCCTTGCAATTTTCACCTCCCAATGGATTTCAAGACCATCATAATGAACATGTATCCCTTCACATAAAAGAGTATCCTGAAAATTTCAAAATAAAAAAATTTAAACCATTCATAGAAAATTCACAAATAGAACTAGCAACAAAGATTAGGGTAACAATTGATGAAATTGAAGATTTTAACGTATGTCAGGATATTCATTCTGAATTAAAATCAATTCCATATTTTGGAGCTAAGGAGATCATAGAATTATATAAAAATAAACCAGAAATCTTTATTAAAAATAGTTCTATACAACAGGTTAGTTTCAAATTACCTAGTATCACTCAGAGTACTAATACTCCTAAGATAACAATTATTTATGCAGATCCAGATAGAGATGGGAGTGGTCATTTTGAGCGTTGTAAAATTTTATTTGTACTATTACAATCATATGATTTTGATGTAGAAATTACAAAAAACTTATCCCTAAAGGATAATTCAGATCTTTATATAATAGATAATAGGGATTGTGTAGTACATAAATATCTTAAAAGAAAAAAAATTTTATTATTAGATAATTTTGGAGAGAATAGTAAAAATTTTCCAACCTTTTATTCAATTCCTAATCCTAAGTTAGATTTTGATAAAATAAAAGAAAATGTACTAATTCCTAGTAGTCTTCTTTTTTTTGATAAGATCCATATTAGTGCTAATTCAATATTGATTTATGCAGGAAATCTTGGATCGAGTGAATCTGAAACATTAGATGCATTTTTCTTAAAATTCTATAGTAACTATGAAATAATTAGAATAGGAGGAACTAAGCCAATTAGTAATATTAAATACTACCCAAGACTCTCAAGATTATCATTTTATTCTGAACTTGTAAGAGCATCTATCTTTGTGTCTTATTTTGGTCAAGGAGTTTTAGAAGCTGCAGTTCTTAGCAAAGATATAATTCTCTACTCCATATCAGATTATCACAATACGTTATCTAAGCATTTCAGTTTGTTCTATCCTTCTAAAAATATAGGTTACATAGACTCACTTGAAATACCTAGGTTAAACCCGATTTCAAATCAAATTGAACTAAAAAAAAATGGTTATCAGAATCTAATTCACTTGATTCAAACCATACTTAAATCATAGATAGTGAGAAAAATTATGAAAAATTCAATCCCTCAATCTTTATTTTTAGTTTCTATAATTTTATTAGCTTTTTCTTATTTTTCATTTTTTGCAGAAGAGGTACCCCAACTGCAAGACGCAAAACAAAACCAAGAAAGCCACAAGATTAAATTAGAAATAAGTAAGTACACACAAGAAGGACAAGCTTTTTTAAAAGCTGGAAAAACTAATGAAGCACAACAAATGGCCCAGAAAATCAAAAATCTTTCTGAAACAAGTCCTGAATCATACTACTTATCAGGTGCAATTCAATACATTCTTTCCAATTATTCAAAAGCAGGCAAAGAA